>NZ_JXYF01000028.1:0-86773 GCF_000967735.1 Paracoccus sp. S4493 | reverse complement strand
GCCCCGTGCCAAAGAACCGCCCCGCACGCTGCGCGGGCCCCTGGGGCCAGTGGACGGGCGCCAACGCCTCGTAATCCGCGCCCGCGAGGTCCGAGATGTCGAAATCACAGCCCAAGGCGCCCGCCACGCCCGACAGCGCGGCATGTTCCGCAAAGATCTGCGCAGGCTCGGTCCAGCCGAAGCCGCGGAACCCCATGCGGCGCGCCACCTGCGCCACCGCCCACCAATCGGGCCGCGCCTGCCCCGGCGCCGGCAGGGCGGCGCGCTGGCGGCTGATCAGGCGTTCGGAATTGGTGACCGTGCCGTCCTTTTCGCCCCATGCCGTCGCCGGAAGCAGCACATGGGCCAGCCGCGCGGTGTCGGTGTCGGGCCAGGCCTCGCTGACGACGGTGAAATCGCAGGCGGCGATGGCGCGGGCCACGCGGTCCGCGTCGGGCATGGTGACGGCCGGGTTGGTGTGGATGATCCACAGCGCCTTGATGCGCCCCTCCTCGACCGCGCGGAACAGGTCGACCGCCTTCAGGCCCGGGCGGTCGGCCATCCGTGGAGCATCCCAGAATGCCCGGACGGCATCGCGGTGGTCGGGGTTCTCCAACTCCAGGTGACAGGCAAGCATGTTCGACAGGCCGCCGACCTCGCGCCCGCCCATGGCGTTGGGCTGGCCGGTGACACTGAACGGGCCCATGCCCGGATGCCCGATGCGGCCCGTCGCCAGGTGGCAGTTCAGGATCGCATTGACCTTGTCGGTGCCGGTGTCGGACTGGTTGATGCCCTGGGAATAGACGGTGACGACCCGGTCGGTTGCCGCCCACATCTCCAGGAACGCGGACAGGTCGCACGGCTCCAGGCCGGTGGCGGCCGGGTCGGCGCGGCGCGCCGCGCTCAGCGCCACGTCCAACCCCGCGACATGGGGCATGAACCCTGCGTCGATCCGGCCCGTGTCGAACAGATGGCACAGAAGCAGGTTGAACAGATGCGCGTCCGCCCCCGGCGCGATCGCCAGATGCAGGTCGGCCCCTTCGCAGGTCGCGGTGCGGCGCGGATCGATGACGACGATGCGCATGTCGGGTCGCGCGGCCTTGGCGGCCATCAGCCGCTGGTGCAGGACCGGGTGGCACCAAGCCAGGTTCGACCCGGTCAGCACGACCAGATCGGCCAGCTCCAGATCCTCGTAAAGGCCCGGCACGGTGTCGCTGCCAAAGGCCCGGCGGTGTCCCGCGACGCTGGACGCCATGCACAGCCGCGAATTCGTGTCGATATTCGCGCTGCCGATGAAACCCTTCATCAGCTTGTTGGCGGCATAGTAATCCTCGGTCAGCAGCTGGCCCGAGACATACATGGCCACCGAATCCGGCCCGTGATCGCGCACGGCCGCGGCAAAGCGGTCGGCGACCAGGTCCAGCGCGCGGTCCCAGGGCGCCTCGGCCCCGTCGATGCGCGGGGTCAGCAGGCGGCCCTGGGTGGCGACGGTCTCGCCCAGAGCGGCACCCTTGACGCAAAGGCGGCCGCGGTTCGCGGGGTGGTCCGGGTCGCCCCGGACCGTCAGCCCGCCCTGCCCGTCCGGGGTGGCCAGCACCCCGCAGCCAACCCCGCAATAGGGACAGGTCGTGCGGATCGTCATGCAACCCGCCTCAGCGCGCGGGCGTCCAGCCAGATGCGCCCGCCCTGGACCCGGACGGGATAGGTGGCGACCTGGCCGCGATCGGTGCCCTGCGCCTGTCCGGTGGCCAGGTCGAACACCCAGTTGTGCAGCGGGCAGGTGACCTGGGTGCCATGCACGATCCCCTCGGACAGGGGGCCGCCCTTGTGCGGGCAGCGGTCGTCCAGCGCAAAGACCCGGTCGTCGGCGGTGCGGAACACCGCGACGCAACCGTGCGGGGTGCGGACCACGCGGGCGCCCTGCGGCGGGATGTCGTCCAGTGCGGCGATGTCGATCATGCTCATGCGATGGTCCTCATTCGGCGGCCCTCAGGGTCAGGTCGGCCACGGGGGCCCATTCGGCGGGACGGGCGGCGTGATCGGCCCAGGGGTCAGTCTGATAGATCGCCTGACTGTCCGCGAACCGCGCCACCAGCGCGGCACGCGTCCCGGCATCCGCCACCTGATCGCGGCACCAGTCCAGCCCCACCTTGTCCACCCATTTGTAGATGCGGTGCAGATAGCGGGCGTTCTCACGGTACAGCTGCACGAACGCGGCGGTGACATCGCAGACCTCGTCGGCGGTCGCGACCGTCAGCAGGGGCACCGTCTCGCGCACGTCCATGCCGGCGGCGCCTGCCACGCTGATCTGGAACCCGCTGTCGACGCAGATGATGCCGATGTCCTTGCAGGTCGCCTCGGCACAGTTCCTGGGACAGCCCGACACGCCCAGCTTGACCTTGGCGGGCGTCCACGACCCCCACAGCAGCTTCTCCAGCCGGATGCCCAGACCCGTCGAATCCTGCGTGCCAAAGCGGCAGAACTGTTCGCCCACGCAGGTCTTCACCGTGCGCAGACCCTTGGCATAGGCATGGCCCGAAACCATCCCGGCATCGTTGAAATCAGCCCAGATCGCGGGCAGATCCTCCTTCCGGACGCCCAGCAGGTCGATGCGCTGGCCGCCGGTGACCTTGATCATCGGCACCGCGTATCGGTCGGCGGCATCCGCGATGGCGCGCAATTCCGCGCTGGTGGTGACGCCACCCCACATGCGGGGGACGACGGAATAGGTGCCGTCCTTCTGGATGTTGGCGTGGTTGCGTTCGTTGACGAAACGGCTCTGCCGGTCGTCGCGGTATTCCGTGGGCCAATCCGCGATCAGGTAATAGTTCAGCGCCGGGCGGCAGGACGCACAGCCGCCGACCGTGCGCCAGCCCAGATCCTGCATCACCGCCGGGATGGATTTCAGCCCCATCGTCTTGATCAGGCGGCGCACGTCCTCATGCGTGTGGTCGGTGCATTTGCACATCGGCGGGTTGGCGTTGGCCGCGAAGCCGTCTCCCAAGGTCAGCGCCATGACCTGTTCGACCAGTCCCGTGCAGGTCCCGCAGGAGGCGCTGGCCTTGGTCAGGCCCCGCACCGCGTCCAGGCTGTGCGCGCCGCCCTCGATCGCCCTGGTGATCTGTCCCTTGCAGACGCCGTTGCAGCCGCAGATCTCCGCCTCAGGCGGCAAGGCTGCAACGGCTGCCAGAGGGTCCGCTTGGCCCCCCCCGGCGAATGCGGGACCAAAGATCAGCGTGTCGCGATCCGCCGTGATGTCGGACCCGCTGCGGATCTTGTCAAAGAACCATGCCCCGTCGGCCGTGTCGCCATACATGACGGCGCCGATCAGGCGGTCACCCTCCAGGATCAGGCGCTTGTAGATGCCGCGGCCGGGGTCGCGGAACACGATGTCCTCGCGTCCCGGCGCATCCGCGAAATCGCCCGCGCTGAACAGGTCGCAGCCGGTGACCTTCAGCTTGGTCGCGGTCTGGACGGGCTGGAACGCGGCATCCTGCCCCGCCAGCGTCGCGGCCAGAACGCGGGCCTGATCGTAAAGCGGCGCGACCAGGCCGAACAACTGCCCGTCATGTTCGACGCATTCGCCAAGCGCAAAGATCGCCGGATCGCTGGTCCGCATCTGGTCGTCGACGGTGATACCGCGCGCGACCTCCAGACCTGCATCGTTGGCCAGCCGCGTCTCGGGGCGGATGCCCACGGCCATGCATACCAGATCGGCGGGATAGACGGTCCCGTCCTCCAGCAGCACGGCCTCGACGCGATCGGTCCCCAGGATCGCCTTGGTCGCGCCCTTGCAATGGACGCGGATGCCGCGCCCCTCAAGGTCGCGCTGCAGCAGATAGGCGGCGGCAGGGTCCAGCTGGCGTTCCATCAGGTGGCCCATCAGGTGGATCACGGTGACCTCCGCGCCGCGCGCGGCCATGCCGGCGGCGGCCTCCAGCCCCAGCAGACCGCCGCCGATCACGACCGCCCTGGCGCCGGGACGGCTGGCCGCGATCATCGCGTTCGTGTCCTCCAGGTCGCGATAGGCAACGACGCCGGGCAGCCGGTGTCCCGGCAGCGGGATGATGAAGGGTGCCGACCCCGTGGCGATGACCAGCGCGTCATAGGGCACGGGCCCGTTCGCGCCCTGCACGACCCGCGCCTCGCGGTCGATGGCGGTCACGCTTTCGCCGAACCGGCAGGTGACGCCCTGCGCCGCGTACCAGGCGTCGTCATGGGTGACGATCTGGTCATAGGTCTTGTCGCCCGACAGGACCGGCGACAGCATCAGCCGGTTGTAGTTGCCGCGCGGTTCCGCGTTGAACAAGGTGACGTCCCACTGGCCGGGGGCCATGTCGAACAGATGCTCCAGCATCCGGCCCGAGGCCATGCCCGCGCCGATGACGACCAATTTTCGTGCCATGATGCCTACTCCGCGGCTTCGACAAAGCGGTGGCGCTCGTACAGGAACCGCAGGACCGATTCCCGGGCGCGCACGTAATCGGGCTGGCTGGCCAGCCGGATGCGGTCGCGCGGGCGGGGCAGGTCGACGGTGACGACCTCTCCGATGGTGGCGGCGGGGCCGTTGGTCATCATCACGATGCGGTCGGCCAGCAGCACGGCCTCGTCCACGTCATGGGTGATCATGATCATGGTGTTGCCAAGCCGCGCGTGGATCTCCATCACCGCGTCCTGCAGATGCGCGCGGGTCAGCGCGTCCAGCGCGCCGAAGGGTTCGTCCAGCAGCAGGACCTTGGGCTCCATCGCCAGGGCGCGGGCGATGCCGACCCGCTGGCGCATCCCGCCCGAGATCTCGGCCGGGCGCTTGTCGGCGGCATGGCTCATCTGGACCAGGTCCAGGTTCTGCATGATCCAGTCGTGGCGTTCCGCGCGGGTCTTCGTGCGGCCAAAGACCTTGGTCACGGCCAGCTTGATGTTGTCATAGACCGTCAGCCAGGGCAGCAGGCTGTGGTTCTGAAAGACCACGGCCCGGTCGGGGCCCGGCGCGTTGACCTCGCGCCCGTCCAGGGTGATCGCGCCGCGGGTCACGTCGGTCAGGCCGGCGACCAGGTTCAGCAGGGTCGACTTGCCACAGCCGGAATGGCCGATGATGCTGACGAATTCGCCCTTGTCGATCGTCAGGGTGATGTCGGACAGCACATGCGCCGTCCTGGACCCGTTCACAAAGGATTTGGACAGGTGTTCGATGGACAGGTATTTCATGGTCATTCCCCTTACGCGGCCGTGCCGCGAGAGACGACGCGTCCGATCCAGCCGACCAGACGATCCAGGATAAAGCCCGTGCCGCCGATATAGGCCAGGGCCACGATGATGTCGCTGAGGCGGGACGAATTCCACGCGTCCCAGATGAAGAAGCCGATGCCCACGCCGCCGGTCAGCATCTCGGCCGCGACGATCGCCAGCCAGGACAGGCCCACCCCGATGCGCAGTCCCGAAAAGATGTAGGGGGCGGCGGCGGGGACCATGATCTTCCAGAAGAACTCGATCTGGTTCAGGCGCAGCACGGCGGCGACGTTGCGGTAATCCTGCGGGATGGCGCGCACGCCCGCGGCGGTGTTGATGATCACCGGCCAGATCGCGGTGATGAAGATCACGAAGATCGCCGACGGCCCGCTGTCCATGAAGGCGGCCAGGCTGATGGGCAGCCAGGCCAGGGGCGGCACCGTGCGCAGGATCTGAAAGATCGGATCGAAGCCGCGCATCATCAGCGCCGACTGTCCGATGACCGCGCCGGTCAGCATGCCCACCACCGCGGCCAGGCCAAAGCCATAGGCCACCCGCTCCAGCGAGGTCAGCACGCGCCAGCCCAGGCCGATGTCCTGGGTGCCATAGACGTAGAACGGCTCCATGATCAGAAAGCCGCTGTCGATCCAGACCTGGACCGGCGTGGGCAGGCCGCTGCCCTCGCCCGATGCGCCGACCTGCCAGATCGTCAGCAGGACGACCAGCACGGCCAGGGGGGGCAGGACGCCGGCAGCCAGCGCCTGGCCGCGCTTGCGCCAGGCGGCCCGGCGGGGTGTGCTGCGGGGGGGCAGCGCCACGACAGGGGCTGCGGGCTTCGGGGTCAGGTCCAGCTTTCGCTTGAGGGCTGTGACGTTCATCGGATCACACCATCGCCTTGATGGACTGGGCGTCCAGATAGGCGTCGGGGTCCGCCGGATCGAAGGTCTTGCCGTCGAAGAACGTCTCGACCCCGCGGCTGTCGCCGAAATCGACGCTCAGGCCCAGGCCCGCGGCGGCGGCCAGCCACAGATCGCTGCGGTTGGTGCCGTTCACCAGGGCTGCCGTGTCCAGATCGCCCGGCAGGTATCCCCACCGCTTGTTCTCGGTGATGAACCACGCATCCAGCGATTTCCACGGGTACGACGTCTCTCCGTTCTGGCCCCAGAACTTCATCGCCAGCTCGGGGCGCAGTTCGTCGCGGCCGTTGCCATAGTTGATCTGGCCCTGGATGCGGCCGACGATGTCGGCCACGGGGACGTTGTACCATTGGCGGCGGCCGATGATCTCGGCCATCTCCTGCTTGTTCTCGGGCAGGTCGCACCACATCTGGGCCTCCATCACCGCCATCATCAGCGCGACGGTGGCATTGGGGTTGGCGTCCACCCAATCGGCCCGCATCCCCAGGATCTTCTCGGGATGGCGCGCCCACAGTTCCCCGGTCGTGGCGGCGGTAAAGCCGATGCCCTGGTTCACCAGCTGCTCGTTCCACGGCTCTCCGACGCAGAAGGCCTCCATGTTGCCGACCTTCATGTTGGCGACCATCTGCGGGGGTGGCACGACGATCAGGTCGACATCCTTGGTCGGGTCGATCCCGCCCGCCGCCAGCCAGTACCGCATCCACAGATCATGCGTGCCGCCGGGGAAGGTCATGGCGACCGGGATCTCCTCGCCCGCGGCGCGGCGGGCGGCAAAGATCTCCTTCAGCGGGCTGCTGTCGATGCCCACGCCGCTGTCGGCATAGTCCTGGCGCACCGACAGGCCCTGACCGTCCTCGTTCAGGTTCAGCAGCGTGTACATCGCCAGGGGCTGGCCGTTCTGCATCACGCTGCCGGTGGAGTACAGGTGCACCTTGGGGCGCAGGATGTGGCCGCCGTCGATGCCGCCCGATGCCGACCCCAACGCCATGTTGTCGCGCGTGGCCCCCCAGCTGGCCTGCTTTTCGACCCGCACGTCGGGCATGCCGTATTTCGCGTAAAGCCCCTTTTCGGACGCGATGATCAGCGGCGCGCTGTCCGTCAGGGCGATGTAACCCAGGGTGCAGCCGGTGACCTCGGGCGTGCCGGGGGTGGCGGCCCATGCCCCGGCGGGCAGGGCCAGGCGGGCGGCGGCCATCGTGGCCATCGCGCCAGTGGCCTGCAGGAAACGGCGGCGCGAGGGGGGCGTGATCAGGGACGTGATCTGGGTCATGGGGGCTGGTCCTTGGACTGGCGCGCAACAGGGCGCACGAACACGAAAGGCCACCTGCCGCGGCCCTGCGGACAGGGCACGATCAGATGGCGTCATTGCCTAAAGATGGGGAACCGCATCCTTGCGGCCGGGGGTCAAACGCGGTGCGCCGTTGCATCCGCCTTTCCCCGATCATTCGCGGCGCCGGGGCCTCGGTCAAGCCTGCGGGGCGCGTCCGACCCCCCTGCCCCGCCCATCGCTGCGAATTGCGCCAGCCTGCCCGCGAATTCAGCGCCGCGCGAACGCCGTGTCGAACCGGTGGCCGTCGAAGAACGCATCGGCACCCAGAATCATCCGGCCCTGTTCGGTGGCCACCGGGGTCGGGGCGACCATCGCGCCCTCGACCTTGGCGGATGCCGCGGGCAGGTCGGCCCCCGCCTCGCGCAGGTGGCGGCGATAGAGGTCGGTGCGGAAATAGGCGGCCGCCCGCGCCATCGCCCATTCGGGGTCCAGCCCGTGCCGCGCGGCCAGGCGCGCGCCCAGCATCGCGGCGATGCTGCGCCACGGGAACGTCGCCCCCTGCGCGTGAAAGCGGATGAAGCCCGGACAATCGCGCAGATCGCCTTCGGGCGTGACATGCAGGCGGCCCAGCAACCCGCGTTCGCACAGTTCGGGCGGCAGGTTCAGCCAGTCGGGGCGCGACAGGATCTCGGCCGCGGTGCCGCGGTTGCCGGGCTGGTCCAGCCAGCGGCCCGCACGCCACAGCGCCCGCATCAGCCGGCCCGTGGGGTCGGGATGGCCTTCGGCAAAGGCGCGGGTCATCACCAGCCCCTTTTCCGGCGGCGCAGCCCAGATGGCAGATCCCGGCAGCAGCAGCGCGCCGACGCCGCGTTCCACCGCGCGCGACGCCCAGGGCTCTCCGACGCAATAGGCGTCGACCTCCTCGGCGGCCAGCGCATCGGCCATCAGGGGCGGCGGCACGGTGTGGATGGACAGCCGCGCGGCCAGCCCGGTCCCGTCCAGCCAGTGCCGCACCAGTTCGGCCTGGGTCGAGAACGGGAACGGCACCCCCACCCGCAGCGGCCCCGGATGCGCCCGCGCCAAGGCATCGCGCGCCGCGCGCGGATCGCGGAAATCGAACCCGTGGCCCTGGCCCTTCAGCCGCGCGGCGATGGCCCGCGACACGGCGATGGCCTGCCCGCCCTGCGACAGGACCATCAGCAGGTCCAGGTCGGGGAACGCCGGACCCAGCCCCAGCCCCTGCGCGATGGGCAGCGGCACCAGCATATGCGCGGCGACCACCGCCCCGGTGCCCAGCATGTCGCGGCATTGCGCCCAGCTGCCGGCACGGACCAGGTCCAGGTCCAGCGCCTCCTCGGCGGCGAAACCCAGCTCGCGGGCGATGATCAGCGGCGCGGCATCGGTCAGCGGCACATAGCCAAGGCGCAGGCGGTCGGTCATGTCAGCAGCCCCGCCGCCATCACCAGCTGCTGGGCGATGTCGGCCACGCGGCGCTTCTGGTCCATCGCGGTCTTGCGCAGCAGGGCATAGGCCGCCTCCTCGTCGATGCCGCGCGCCTTCATCAGGATGGCCTTGGCGCGGTCGATGATCTTGCGCTCCTCCAGCGCGGCCTTGGTGGCGGCCAGCTCGGCGCGCATCTTGTGGAACAGGTGGAACCGCGCGATGGCCGCGTCCAGGATCGGCTTGATCCGGTCGCGCTGCAGCCCGTCCACGACATAGGCGGACACGCCCGCCTCGATCGCGGTGCGGGTCAGCTGTTCGTCCGACCGGTCCACGAACATCGCCACCGGCCGGTCCAGCGGCCCCGAGGCCAGGGCCAGCTCCTCCAGCACGTCGCGCGACGGGTCGGCCACGTCGATCAGCACGATGTCGGGCTGCGCCTGCGCGATGCGCCGCGCCAGGCCCGTCTCCTCGGCGATGACGGTGATCTGGTGATCGCCGGACGCGCGCAGCCCGTCGACGATCCTGATCGCCCGGTCCCGGTCGCGTTCGACCACGATGATTGACAGCCGCTCCATCCCGCCACTGACGACCGCGCGCGGGGCGATGGCAAGCCCCGCCCGCCCCCGCCGGGGCCTGCCGGCGCGAACTGCCCGATCCGTGGGCAGCGGTCGGGGACGCTCAGTGCGGCAGGGTGACGATGATCGCGCCGCGCTCGGTCGCGACGACGGTGTGTTCGTACTGCACGACGGGCGCGCGGGGCTGGCTGAACAGGGTCCATTCGTCGCGTCCCTCGGCGGCGCGCACACCGCCGCGCGACAGGAACGGCTCGACCGTCAGCACCAGGCCGCGGTCGATGCGGCGGCGGTCGCCCTTGGTGGGCCAGGTCGCGATGACCTCGGGCGCCTCGTGCAGGGCGCGGCCCACGCCGTGGCTGGCCAGGTTGCGGATCAGCGTATAGCCGCGCGCCGCGGCAAAGCGGCCGATGGCGTTGCCGATCCCGTCCAGCGGCCTGTCGGCGCCCACCTGCGCGATGCCGACCTCCATCGCGCGCCGACCGTCGCGGCACAGCCGCTCGATGGCGGGCGCCACGGCGCCCACGGCAAAGCTGGCCCCGGTATCGGCACAGAACCCGTCCCTGGAGGCCGACACGTCGATGTTGACCAGATCGCCCGCGGCGATCACCCGGTCGCCGGGGACGCCGTGCGCGATCTCCTCGTTGACGCTGATGCAGGTCGCGCCGGGAAAGCCATAGGTGTCCTCGGGCGCAGGCACGGCGCCCGCGCGTTCCAGCAGGGCGCGGCCGATCCCGTCCAGCTCGCGCGTGGTCATGCCCGGCTCCATCGCGCGGGCCATCGCCTGCAGGGTCGTGGCCACGATCCGGCCGATGGCCTGCAACCCCTCCAGCTCCGCCTGATTCGTGACCGTCATCGCGCCCTCCGCCCTTGGTGCCGGTCCAGCATAGCGCCTGCACCCGCACCCGGCATCCCGAAAAGCCACTTTACTGGTATGGTAGTATAGTGTAGTGGTCGCGACCGAGGAGATCACCATGGCCACGCCGTTCCGCACCCGCCCCGAGCCGCTGCCCCAGACCCGCGTGAACGCGGCGTCGCAGCTGGCCGACCGGTTGCGCGCGGCGATCATGGACAACAGCCTGCCCCCCGACACCCGCCTGTCCGAGGTCGAGACCGCCCAGCAATACGGCGTCAGCCGCCAGCCCGTGCGAGAGGCGTTCATCGCGCTGGCGGGTCAGGGCCTGCTGGACGTGCGCGCACAGCGAGGGACCTTCGTCACGCGCATCTCGCTGGCGGCGGTGATGGACGCGCGCTTCGTGCGCGAGGCGATTGAGGCCGACATCGTCAAGCTGCTGGCCGTCGACCCGGACCCCGCGCTGATCGCGGACCTGGACGCCCAGCTGACCCGCCAGATGGACCTGATCGGCGGATCGGCCCGCGATTTCATGGACGCGGACGAGCTGTTTCACCGCACGCTGGCCGAAGGCGCGGGCAAGGCCAGCGCCTGGCGCGTCGTGGTCGAGATGAAGGCCCAGATGGACCGCGTCCGGTTCCTGTCCAGCCGGCATTTCCCCGTCGGCCGCCTGATCGACCAGCATCGCGCGCTGGTCGCGGGCATCCGGGCGGGCGATGCGCCGCGCGCCGAAGGGGCGATCCGCACACATCTGCGCGGCATCCTGGACGACCTGCCCGTCATCCGGGCCGACTGCCCCGACTATTTCACCTGATCCCGGCCCCGCCGGACAATCCTTGGAGGAGGACACCATGACACCGACCCGCATGATCGCCATCACCCTGGCCGCCGCACTGACCACCAGCACCGCGATGGCCGCCGACGTCACGCTGAAGCTGGGCCACCTGGCCAACGAGGAGAACATCTGGCACAAGGCCGCCCTGCATTTCGCCGAGGAGGTCGCCGCCGGGACCGAGGGCCGGGTCGAGGTCCAGATCTTTCCGAACGAATCCTTGGGCAAGGAGATCGACGTCATCAACGGCATGCAGCTGGGCACCGCCGACATGACCATCACCGGCGAAAGCCTGCAGAACTGGGCGCCCAAGGCCGCGCTGCTTGCGCTGCCCTATGCGTACCGCTCGCTGGAGCACATGGACGAGGTCGCCTCGGGCGAGATCGGCGACCAGATCGAGGCTGAGATCATCGCCAATGCCGACATCCGCCCCCTGACCTATTTCGCGCGCGGCCCGCGCAACCTGTCGGCCAACCGTCCCATCACCACCCCGGACGAGCTGAACGGCTTCAAGCTGCGGGTGCCCAACGTGCCGCTGTTCGTGACCGCCTGGCAGGCGCTTGGCGCGAACCCGACGCCGATGGCCTTCTCCGAGGTCTTCACCTCGCTGCAGAACGGCACGATCGAGGGGCAGGAGAACCCGCTGGCGCTGTTCCAGTCCGGCGGCTTCTACGAGGTGCAGAAGACCGTGAACCTGACCGAGCATGTCCGGTCCTGGATCTATCTGACCATCTCGGAGAACGCCTGGAACAAGCTGTCCGAGGCCGACCAGGCCGCCGTGCAGGCCGCCGCCGACAGCACCCAGGCCTTCGAACGCGAGCTGTTCCTGACCGACGAGCAGGAGCTGGTCGCCGAGCTGGAGGCCGCGGGCGTGACCTTCGTCGAGGTCGACCAGCAGGCCTTCGCCGATGCCGCGCGCGACGCGGTGATCGGTGCCGTGGACGCGGACATCCGCCCGCTGGCCGAACAGATCTTCAACAACTGATGGCAGGGCGGCGGGGCGCACCCTGCCCCGCCCGTCCCCCGGAGACATCCCATGACACAGGCATTCAAGAGGTTGGAGGGGCTGTGCCGCCTTCTGATCCTCGTGGCGTTCCTGCTCTTGTCGGCATCGGTCCTGCTGCAGGTCTTTGCGCGCACCTTCCTGTCCACCGCCCCCGTCTGGACCGAGGAGCTGACCCGGTTCTGCCTGATCTACATCGGTGCCCTGGGCGCCGGTCTGGCGCTGCGCAGCGGCGACATGGTGAACGTCGACCTTCTGTGCGAAAGCCTGCCGGGCCGCTGGCCGTGGCGGCTGCGGCTGGTCAGCGCGGTGCTGACCGCGCTGTTCGCCGGCGGCCTTGTGGCGGCGGCGTGGCAATACACCCGCGTGGGCCTGCGCCAGACCGCGCCCTCCCTGGGATGGCGGATGGATTTCCTGCATGTCACCATGCTGATCCTGTTCGTCACCCTTGGCCTGTGGGCGCTGATGCGCATCTTCGAGATGCTGACCGGCCGCCATGACGGACGCGCCATCCCCATATCGGAGGACCTGTGATGGGACTGACCCTGCTTCTGGGCGTGTTCGTGCTGGGGCTGGCCATCGGCCTGCCGGTGGCGGTGACGCTTGGCCTGTCGTCGATGGCCTATCTGCTGTTCGCGGACATCCCCTTGGTCGTGATCCCGCAAAAGATGTATGCGGGCATGGACAGCTTCGTTCTGCTGTGCATCCCCGGCTTCATCCTGGCGGGCAACCTGATGAACTCGGGCGGCATCACCGAACGCATCATCCGCTTTGCCAATGCGCTGGTCGGGTGGATGCGCGGCGGGCTGGCCCAGGCCAACATCGCGGCCTCCATGCTGTTCGGCGGCATCTCGGGCACCGCGGTGGCCGACGTCGCCTCGGTCGGCGGCATGATGATCCCCGGGATGAAGCGCGCGGGCTATCCCGGCGCGTTCTCGGCCGCGGTCACCGCGGCGTCGTCGACGGTGGGCCCGATGATCCCGCCAAGCGTGCCGATGATCATCGTGGGCTCGCTGTCGGGCATGTCGGTGGGCAAGCTGTTCCTGGGCGGGGCCATTCCGGGCATCGCCATGGGCGTGGCGATGATGATCACGACCGTCATCCTGGCCCGCAAGCACGGCTTTCCCCGCGAACCCTGGCAGGGGCTGCGCGAACTGTTCACCTCGTTCACCGGGGCGATCTGGGCCATCGCCATGACCGCGCTGATCGTGGGCGGCCTGCTGACCGGCATCACCACGCCCACCGAAACCGCCATCGTGGCCTGTCTCTATGCGATGCTGGTGGGCCTGTTCATCTATCGCGAACTGCCTTGGCGCGCGATCCCGCGCATCATCACCAACAGCGCCATCAGCTCGGCCGGCATCCTGGTGCTGGTGGGCACGGCCAACGTCTTCGGCTGGATCCTGGTGTCGGAACGCATCCCGCAGATGCTGGCCGACGGGGTGCTGTCCATCACCGACAACAAGTTCGTGGTGATCCTGCTGATCAACCTGCTCCTGCTGTTCGTCGGCATGTTCATGGAAACCATCGCGGCGCTGATCATCCTGTTCGTGCCGCTGCAGACGCTGGCGCTGGCCGTGGGCATCGACCCGCTGCACTTCGCGGTCTTCGCGGTGATGAACCTGATGATCGGGCTGACCACGCCGCCTGTGGGGGTGTGCCTGTTCGTGGCCGCCAACATCGCGCGCCTGCCGCTGTCGCCGGTGATCCGGGCGATCACGCCCTATATCGTCACCAACCTGATCATGCTGCTGATGGTCAGCTATTTCCCGCCGCTGTCCACCTGGCTGCCCAACCGCCTGATGCCGTAAGGAGGTCACCATGACCCAGACCCGATGCGTCCGCCTGAACGGCCAGGACGACCTGACCATCGCCGCCACCGATCTGCCCGCCCCCGACCGGGGGCAGGTCCGCGTCGCCGTCCTGGCGGGCGGCATCTGCGGATCGGACCTGCATTACTGGCAGGAGGGCGGCATCGGCACGATCCGCGTGCGCGAACCGATCATCCTGGGCCACGAGGCTGCCGGCCGGATCAGGGCCGTGGGCCCCGACGTCACCCACCTGCGGGTGGGCCAGCTGGTCGCGATGAACCCCTCGCATCCCTGCGGGACCTGCGATTTCTGCCAGGCCGGGCTGCCGCATCACTGCATGGCGATGCGGTTCAAGGGCTCGGCGATGTATCTGCCCCACGAACAGGGGATGTTCCGCGACGGCATCACCATCGGCGCCGCGCAGTGCCACCCCCTGCCCGACACCGTCACCCCCGGCGCCGCCGCCTGCGCCGAACCGCTGGCCGTGTGCCTGCACGCCGCCAACCGCGCCGAGGCGATCGCCGGACCGCTGGCGGGCAAGACCGTCCTGGTCACGGGCGCGGGGCCGATCGGCGCGCTCTGCGTGGCGGTGGCCCGCCTGCGCGGGGCCGCGACGATCATCGTGACCGACATCCAGGACGCCACCCTGGCCGTCGCGCGCCGGATGGGCGCCGACCATGCGGTGAACCCCGTGGCCGACCCCGATGGCCTGGCGGAATGGCAGCAGGACAAGGGCCGGGTCGATCTGGTCTTCGAATGTTCGGCGGCGGCATCGGCCATCCGCGACGCGGTGGCCTGCCTGCGCCCGCTTGGCGCGCTGGTCCAGGTCGGCGTCGCGGGGCCCACGCCCCTGCCCCTGAACCTGATGGTCGGCAAGGAGATCCTGTTCGCGGGCTCTCATCGGTTCGACACCGAATTCTCCGATGCGGTGGGGCTGATCGGCACCGGCGCCATCGATCCCCGCCCGATCATCACCGCCACCTTTCCGATGAGCGACGCCGAAACGGCGTTCCGGACCGCCGCCGACCGCGCCCGGTCGGTCAAGGTGCAACTTTCCTTTGCTGAAGAAGAGACCCAATCATGAGACAGACCTGGCGCTGGTTCGGACCCAAGGACCTGGTGTCCGTCGACGACATGCTGCAGGCGGGCGTCCAGGGCGTCGTGACCGCCCTGCACCACGTCCCCACCGGACAGGTCTGGCAGCCCGACCAGATCGCGGACCGCCAGGCCCAGCTGGCCGTGATGCGGGACGGCGCGCCCTCGGGCCTGGCATGGGAGGTCGTCGAGAGCCTGCCCGTATCCGAGGACATCAAGCGCCAGACCGGCGACTGGCGCGCCCATATCGAGGCGTGGAAGACCTCGATGCGCAACCTGCACGCGGCGGGCCTGCGGGTCATCTGCTACAACTTCATGCCGATCCTGGACTGGACGCGGACCGACCTGGTCTATCGGCTGCCCAACGGCGCGACCTGCATGCGCTATGACGCGATCGATTTCGCGGCCTTCGACCTGTTCATCCTGCAGCGCCGCGGCGCGGCCGACGACTATGCCCCGCAGATCGCCGAAACTGCCCGCGCGCGGCTGGCCACCATGTCGGACGACCGGCGCGAACAGCTGACCGGCAACGTGGTCTTCGGCCTGCCGGGCGCCGCCGAACGCATGACCCTGGACGACGTCAAGGACCACCTGGCGCGCTATGACGACATCAGCCCCGACCGCCTGCGCGCCCATCTGGTCGATTTCCTGGCCGAGGTGACGCCCCTGGCGCAGGAGCTGGGCATGCGCCTGTGCTGCCACCCCGACGATCCGCCGTTCCCGCTGCTGGGCCTGCCCCGCATCATGTCGACCGAGGCCGATTATCGCGCCGTCATGGATGCGGTGGACCTGTCCGCCAACGGCATCACGCTGTGCACCGGATCGCTCGGCGCGCGCGCCGACAACGACCTGCCGGGCATGATGGCGCGCTTGGGCGACCGGGTGCATTTCCTGCATCTGCGCAACGTCGCGCTGGAGGAGACCCATCTGGGCGGGTCCTTCCACGAGGCCGCGCATCTGGAGGGCAACACCGACATGGTCGCGATGATCGCCGCCATCCTGGCGGAGGAGAGCCGCCGCCGTTCACAGGGCCGCGACGACTGGCAGATCCCCTTCCGCCCCGATCACGGCCAGGACATCCTGGACGACCAGTCCCGCAAGGCGCAGCCCGGCTATCCTGCCATAGGCCGCCTCAAGGGCCTGGCCGAACTGCGCGGAATCGAGACGGCGCTGTCCCATCCGCTGGTGACGCAGCGCGGCTGAGGTGATTGGACGGGTTATTCGCATCATGAAACGCCTTGTCATGATGCGAATAATCGCCATAATCCCCTCATGCAGATCTGGGAAAGCCCTGCCTGGCCCAATTTCCGCCACGACCCGTCCCTGACCGAAGGGCGGCTGGCGGCGTTTTCCGCACGCCTCGGCGCCATCACCGGCCTGCACCACGCCCTGACCCCCGACGAACGGCGCGAGGCCTTCCTGCGCGCGGTCACGACCGAGGCGGTGTCCTCCTTTGCGATCGAGGGGGCCAGCCTGCCCGCGGCCCAGGTCCAGGCCTCGGTCGTGGCCTCGATGGCGCATCGGGGTGCCGAACCCGTGCGGCGCAGCGACGCCATCGCCGACCTGATGCTGCAGGCCCGCGCCGGGGGGCCGCCCTTGGACACGCCCACCCTGTGGCACTGGCACCGCCTGCTGTTCCACGGGCTGGAGGTGGAGGACAAGGGCCGCTGGCGTCGCTTTGCCATGGTCATCACCCGCAGCGCGACCGCCGGCCGGGACGAGGTCCTCTATGCCGCGCCCCCTGCCGACCGCGTCCCCGCGATGATGGACGATTTTCTGACGGCCCTGCAGACCGACGACCGCCCCGCGCCGATCCGCGCGGCGCTGGCGCATCTGTGGTTCGAATCCATCCACCCCTTCTCGGACGGCAACGGGCGGCTTGGCCGGGCGCTGGTCGAACATGTCTTCGCCCGCGACGGGGCCGCCCTGCCCTTCTCGCTGTCGCGCCAGATCGAGGCCGACAAGCGCGGCTATTACGCGGCGCTGCAGGCCGGGCGGCAGGTGGTGGGCGCGGCGATCGACGCCACGCCCTTCGTGCTGTGGTTCCTGGACCGGCTGATCGCGGGGGTCGACGATGCGGTCACGGACGCCCGCTTCCTTGTGGCGCGCAACGCCTTCTTCCTGCGCCACCGCCCCCCGCCGCGCGCCGAACGCGTGCTGCGCCGCCTGTTCGCCGAAGGCCCGGCCCGTGTGGCCCAGGGCATCTCTGCCGCCCCCTACGGGCGCATCGCGGGCGTCTCCGCCGCGACCGCGACGCGCGATCTGACCGACCTGGAGGCCGCCGGAATCCTGCGCCGCGGCCCCGAAGGCGGCCGGTCGACCCGCTATCTTCTGGTGATGGCCTAGCCGAACAGGCCCGGCGACATGTCCTCCCAGAACGCCCCGATCCGAGCGGCGTTCAGGGGCGACATCCAGCCGTGGCGCTCGAAATCGGCGCGCGCGGCGCGGTCGGTCAGCTGGCTCAGGAACAGCCGCCGGTCGGCGTCGCGCTGCGTGGGGGTGCGCTGGCGGATCACCTCCAGGATGCGGCGCAGGCGTTCGGCCTGCGGGTTGGGCGGTTCGACCGTCACCGGATCGGGCGTGCCGAAATCACCGTCCAGCGCGGCGCTGAGATAGCCAACCTTGCTGACCACGTTCCGCCGCGCCTCGACGTAATCCAGCTTGGCCGCCACGACCTCCTCGCCATGCGCCGACAGCCATTGCCGCGCCAGCCGGTCGCTGACCCCAAGCGCGCGCAGCCGGCCATAGACGGCGCCATGCCGCGCCCCCTCGCCGTCGTCCATGTCCAGGATCGCCAGCTGCGGGTTCTCGGTGATCAGGAACCGGATATGGGTGACCGCCCTGCCCTGCTTCTTGGTCTCGGGCGTCAGGATGATGTTCGAGGTCTTGTTCACCTCGGTCACGGCGGGTTTGATGATCTTGGCGTTCAACTGCTTGAACACCTCGTAATAGGCCGACCCCTCGACCCCCATCAGCCGCCGGAACAGGTCCAAGGGCCACCACCCCGTCGAGCCGGTCCGCACAAAGCGATAGCAGTTCTCGTACAGCGCCAGCGCATGCCCGGAGGTGAACCGCCGCTGCATGTTGAGGTTGATCAGCGCAAAGACCTTGGGGTCGTGCAGCTTCTCGGCCAGGGCCGGAGAATAGGCGTATTCGCAGATCCCGCCCTTCAGCTTGGCATAGCTCAGCAGGCTGGACACGCCCCATTCCTGACGCCCCTTGTCGTCCAGCATGTCCCATTCCGCAACGGTCTCGACCAGCCCGCGCAGCGACTGCTTCAGCGTGTCCATGTCGTTGCTGTTGTACCCGATCATCAGGCACAGGGTCCGCGCGTCGATCTGATGGCTGGGCCGCGACATCAGCGTGTCATAGGCGTTCAGCAGCAGCACGTTGGACAGCTTGCGCTGCAGCAGCGTCAGCTTGCCCGACACGTGGATCGCCGCCACATGCTTCTTGACCGCACCGCGCCTGAGCGCGCCGGACAGCTGGTCGCGGGGGATGTCGTCCATGAGGTCTGCCATTGTCCTGCCTGTGCCCATGCTGCCGCAAAAGGCACCCTGCGGCAACAGCCTTTCAGGCACCCTTGCCGCGACTGTCGCGATCCCGAAGACGGGCACCTTGCATCGCAGGCGTCGCACTAAGGCACCCGTTTCCGGGACGGGCACCCCTGGCAAACCGTGCCCCGTGGGCTTTCTTTGCCCCAAACAGGCCCCTCCCGTTCCTCGGCACCCCTCAACCCGAGAATCGGCGCCCCTCCCCCTGTTCCCGGGCACCCGTCATCCCGGATAAGGGTCCCCTTCGTCCCGCATATGGGTCCTGAGCTGACTTTAGCTCATTGAAAGTACTATATTTCCTTATCGCAAAGACTCTAAAGTCTCTAAACAAGATACAAGCTTTAAGGGGCTGCTTTTTCTGATTTGAGTAGGGTTTCGCGGCGAAACCGGGCAATTTTGTTCCCAACCGAGGGATGATGTGCGATAGAAAGTGCAGTACGCCTCGGAACACGATACATCGCAGCAGGAACGAGATGTCAGGCAAAGAGCCGCTTCCCCCCTATTTCAGCATAGACCCCGCACGTGCCGCCAAGCGCCTGTCAGAGCCGATCGGCACCGCCCGATTCGCCAAGGCCGCGGCGTTCGCCGCCCGGGGACGACAGGACCTGGCAGAGCGCGGATATGCCCCCGACGGACGCAAGCGCCTGCGCCGCTTTTCCACCTGGGAGATCTGCCGCTATCTGATCCCCGTCGCGACCGCCCATTTCCGCCGCGTGCTGCGCAAGAACCCCGACCTGCCCCAGGGCGTCGGTGAGGGCAACTCCAAGTGGTTCACCCTGGACGACGTCCTGCGTCTGCGCGACCACTTTGCCCAGGAGGGGGCCGCCGACCGCGAATACCGCCCCTGGCGCCCCGAGGGCCTGCCGGCCAAGGTGCTGGCGGTGGCGAACTTCAAGGGCGGCGTGGGCAAGACCTCGACCGCGGCGCATCTGGCCATGTCGGCGGCGCTGGACGGCTACAAGGTGCTGGTGATCGACCTGGACAGTCAGGGCAGCATGACCTCGATCATGGGTGGGCAGGTGACGGATGAATGGTCCACGGCCTTCCCCTTGCTGGCCAAGGACTATGCCCTGGCCCTGCAGGACGAGAACCGCGTCCGCGAGGCCCGCGGCCAGCCCCCCCTGCCCTTTGACGAGACCCTGACCGAGGCGCTGAAGATCGGCGCCCGCGACCTGATCCAGAAGACCCACTGGCCTAATATCGATCTTCTGGGCGCGCAGCTGAACCTGTACTGGGCCGAATTCCAGGTGCCGGTCTGGCGGATGGGCCTGCGCGGCTGGCCGCTGTGGGACGCGCTGTCGAACGGGCTGACCCATGACGGGGTCGTGGACGACTATGACATCATCATCATCGACACGCCCCCTGCCCTTGGCTACCTGACGATCAACGCGCTGGCGGCCGCCGACATCCTGCTGGTGCCCTTGGGCGCGACCTTCCTGGAGTTCGATTCGACGGGCCGGTTCTTCGACATGCTCTATTCGACCTTCGCCAGCGTCGAGGATGGAGAGAACACCGCCCGCCGCCGCGACGGACTGCCCGAGATGCGGTTCGAATGGGACGCGGTCCGCGCCATCATCACCCGTTTCGAGGCCGGTCAGCAGACCGACCTGGCCAACGTGATCCAGGCCTATTTCGGCGACTTCATGACGACCTATCGCCAGGAGCTGACCGCCATGGTGGGCCAGGCCGGGGAACAGGTGAATGGCATCTACGAGGCCGACTACCGAGAGTTCAACCGCGACACCTATGTCCGCGGCCGCGAGACGTTCGACCGCACCTGGGCCGAGGTGAAGGAGCTGATCCTAGGGGCCTGGTGGCGCGATCTTCAGATGGAAAAGCAGGAACAGGAGCAGACCGATGGTCAAGCGCAGACGTCTTGAAGCCCCCAGCACCGATGACCTGACCCGCATCGAGGCGGAGTTTCGCAGCGAAACCTTTGACCGCGTCGCCTCGGTCCGGGGCATCGCGCCGATCGCCCAGGTCGCGGCCGACAGCGCGTCCCAATTCCAGCCCGACGGGGCGGACAGTCGTGCAGCGCGTGCCCGTGCCGAGGCCGACGCCGCGCGTCTGCATGCGGCGCAGGACAGCGGCCTGCTGATGGTCGACCTGCCTTTGGAGCAGATCGACGAGGACGCGATGATCCGCGACCGCATGACCATGGGCGAGGCCGAGATGCTGGAGTTGCGCCAGTCGATCGCCTCGCACGGGCTGCGGCTGCCGATCGAGGTCTTTGCGCTGGAGCAGGAGGGCAGGGCGGGCCAGCGCTATGGCCTGCTGTCGGGCTATCGCCGGCTGCTGGCCACGCGGGGGCTGCGCGACCTCACGCAGGCGGACAAATACGCGACTATCCGGGCGATCGTCCGGCCCCGCGCCGATGCAGGCAACGCGTTTGTCCAGATGATCGAGGAGAACGAGGTCCGCGAAAACCTGAGCCATTTCGAGCGGGGGCGTATCGCGGTCATTGCAGCGAACCATGGAGCCTTTGCTAATACGGAAGATGCCGTCGACAAGCTGTTCGGCAGCGGATCGAAGGCAAAACGGTCAAAGATTCGATCTTTTTCCCTTATATTTGAAGAACTTGGCGACATGCTGCAGTTCCCCGAGCAGTTGACCGAGCGTCGCGGGCTGCAGCTGGCGACCGCGCTGCGGCAAGGCGCCGAGAGCCAGGTTCGCCAAGCCCTGTCCCATGCGGCCCCCGAGGATGCAGATGCGGAATGGGCGGTGATTGAACCGGTGATCCGGCAGCAGGATCAGGGGGTCCGCGACCCGGGACGGGGAGGGCGCCCCAAGCGCCCTGCGACGGCCCATGGCTGGCT
Source organism: Paracoccus sp. S4493 (assembly GCF_000967735.1). Classification (NCBI taxonomy): domain Bacteria; kingdom Pseudomonadati; phylum Pseudomonadota; class Alphaproteobacteria; order Rhodobacterales; family Paracoccaceae; genus Paracoccus; species Paracoccus sp. S4493. Next base: position 65,402 of record NZ_JXYF01000028.1, on the reverse strand, counting down.
GGACGACAAGACCCTGCGGACATCCAGCGGGGTGACGATCCGGCGGTCCAGCGACAGCAGGGGGCACCTGTTGCGCCTGGAGGGGGCTGCCCTGACAACCGAACTGGTGGACAGCCTGATGCTGGAGATACGGGCGCTGCTGGAGCGCTGACGGTTTCGTGGCGAAACCGGCCGGCCGGAAATTTGGGCTATGGCGGTAGGGCAGGGGGGTACGGCTGCGGGGCAGTGGGCACTTACGGGCAAGACTTCAGGTCGCCGCGGGGTTGTGTCCCTAGGGCGTTGTAAAGGCCCTGAATTATCGGTGACGGAGCCCATTTCGACGGCACGGTGTCGTGACGCAGAGCGAACAGTGTCGCTAGCCGCGTTCACCGGCCACGGTGCTTCAACCCTTCATCACACATGTCTTCACCCCGCTGGTCGGGAACCGGTGGGGCGAAGACTATGACGAGTCGTTGCCGCCGCCGGTTCTGAGGCGGCGGTTGGCGTCAGAGGCCCTCGACCGGGGGGCGGGTCTCGGGCGGGATGGGGCAGCGATAGGGGTGCTGGGTCAGGTGGTCGGCATGGGCGGCCTTGGCCGCCTGGACCAGCGCCGGGTCGGTAAGCGCCGCATGGGCGGTGGCGGCCATGACCTTGGCGGCGTGCAGCATGCCCTTGTGCGCGGCGGGGGCCTTGCCCTGGGCGGTCTGCTGCCAGCTGTGGAGCGCGGTGCCCACCGCACAGGTGGCGACGCGGGCCTGGACGGTGGGCACCGCCCAGCTGACATCGCCCACGTCGGTCGAACCCATGCCGCCCATGAAGGGCCGGTCCAACGGGGCGATGAAGTTGCACAGCGGCAGGTCGTAGTCGGGCTTCATCGCCAGCCGCTTGAACGTGTCGGCGATGTCCTCGCGCGACAGGCTTTCGCGGATGGCGGTGGCGAAGGCCGTGTCGTCCGCGTCGAAGGGGACGGGGCCCAGGGCCTCGAACTGGGCCTGCATGGCGCGGGACAGGGGCAGGTTCTCGGTCAGGTTGGACACAGCCGAGAACACGCGCGAGGTCACGGTAGTGCCCGACATCAGCGCCGCCCCGTCGGCGATCTTGCGCACGCGGTCGACCAGCGACGACAGGCCTGCAAGGTCCGGGCTGCGGATCAGCTGGCGCACGGTCGCCTTGGCCTGGACGACGTTGGGCGCGATGCCGCCGGCGTCCAGATAGGCGTAATGGACCCGCGCCGCGTCGGGCATGTGTTCGCGCATGTAGTTGATGCCGATGTTCATCAGCTCGACCGCGTCCAAGGCGGACCGGCCCAGCTCCGGCGCGCCCGCCGCGTGGGCGGCCTTGCCGTGGAAGGTGAAGTCGATGCGCGTGTTGGCCAGGGACCGCATGTCGTCGACGGCGTTGAAGCTGGCCGGATGCCAGGTGATGGCGATGTCGACGTCGTCGAACAGGCCGTCGCGGACCATGTAGGTCTTGGCGGCGCCGCCTTCCTCGGCCGGGCAGCCATAGTAGCGGACGCGGCCGGGCACGCCGTTGGCCTCCAGCCAGTCCTTGACGGCGGTGGCCGCCGACAGCGCGGCCGAGCCCAGCAGGTTGTGGCCGCAGCCATGGCCGAAGCCGTGATCGGCGATCTGGCGCGGCTCGGCCAGGCCGGGTTCCTGGGACAGGCCGGGCAGGGCGTCGTATTCGCCCAGGATGGCGATGACCGGGCCGCCCGTGCCCGCCTCTCCCATGACGGCGGTCGGGATGCCGGCCAGGTTTTCGGTCACACGGAAGCCCTGATCGCGCAGCATCCGGGTGTGGGCGGCGCAGGATTTGACCTCGCCATAGGCCAGTTCGGGCGTGTCGAACACGGCATCGGCTAGGCCGGTGAACTGGGCGGCGCGGGCATCGACCAGCGGCCAGAGGGGGTTGTCGTTTCGCATGGGGTCTTTCCTTCGGTCAGGCTTGGTCGTTCAGGTGGCAGGCCGACAGGCGGCCGGGGGCAACCTCGCGCAGCGCGGGCACCTCAAGGCGGCAGCGGTCATGGGCATGGGGGCAGCGGGGGTGGAAATGGCACCCCGGCGGCGGGTTCAGGGGCGAGGGGATCTCTCCCTTGATGGCATGATAGGTCTTCTTGCCGGTCTCGAAGGTCGGGATCTCGCTGACAAGGGCTTGGGTATAGGGGTGGTTCGGACGCGCGATCAGGTCTTGGGCCTCGCCCAGCTCGACCAGGCGGCCCAGATACATGACCGCGATCCGGTCCGAGATATGTTCGACCACGCCCAAGTCATGGCTGACGAACAGGTAGGTCAGGTCGAAATCCTGCCGCAACTGAACGAAAAGGTTCAGAACCTGGGCTTGGATCGACACGTCCAGCGCCGCCACGGATTCGTCGCAGACCAGGAAATCGGGGTGCACCGCCAGCGCGCGGGCAATGCCCACCCGCGCCCGCTGTCCGCCCGAGAACTGGTGCGGATAGCGCTTGCCCATGCTGGGGTCCAGGCCCACCTGTTCCAGCATCCGCTCGACATAGGCGGGGATGTCGCGGCGGGGCACGATGCCGTGGACGCGGGGCGCCTCTCCGACGATATCGCGGACCTGCAGGCGGGGGTTCAGGGACGACATGGGGTCCTGGAACACCATCTGGATCTTGAGCGCGGCGTCGCGCGCGGCGGCGCCCTTGAGGGTCGCCACGTCCTGGCCGTTATAGAGGATGCGCCCCTGGCTGGGGCGGGCCAGCCCCGCCACCATGCGGCCAAGCGTGGACTTGCCGCAGCCGGATTCGCCGACCAGGCCCAGCACCTCGCCGCGGCGGACCGACAGGTCGATGCCGTCGACGGCGTGGACGGTGACCGGGGCGATGCGGGCGCCCAGGGACCGGGCGGTGCGTTCGGCGATGTCCAGGTCCTTGGTGAACCGCTTGGACACGCCGTCGATCTGCAGGATGGGCTGTGGTGTCACGGGGTGGCCTCTGCGTCGGCATGGGGGTGGTGGCAGCGCACCTGGCGGCCGGGGCCGGCGGCGGTCAGGGCGGGTTCGACCTGGCAGGCGGCATCGGCGCGCGGACAGCGGGGGGCGAACTTGCACCCCTTTGGCAGGTTCAGAAGCGACGGCGTCATGCCCTTGATCTGGGTCAGCATCGCGCCGTGGCGCTTGCCGTGGGGGACGCTGTCGATCAGGCCGCGCGTATAGGGGTGACGGGGGTTGGCGATGATCGCGGCGGTGGGCCCTTCCTCGATGATGCGGCCCGCGTACATGACCGCCAGGCGGTCGGCCAGGCCCGACACGACGGCCAGGTCATGGGTGATCCAGATCAAGGCGGTGCCCGATTGGGCGCAGAGCTTTTGGACCTCGGACAGGATCTGGGCCTGGATGGTCACGTCCAGCGCGGTGGTGGGTTCGTCCGCGATGATCAGGTCGGGCTTGTGCAAGAGCGCGATGGCGATCGCCACGCGCTGGCGCATGCCGCCCGAGAACTGGTGCGGATAGCTTTTCAGCCGTTCGTCCGGGGAGGAGATGCCGACCTGGACCAGCGCCTCGCGGCAGCGGCGCAGGGCCTCGGCCCGCGAGACGGTTTCATGGGCGCGGACGGTCTCGATCATCTGGGTGTCGATGCGCAGGACCGGGTTCAGCGTCATCATCGGGTCCTGGAAGATCATCGCGATGCGCTTGCCGCGCAGGGGGCGCATGGCCTTTTCCCCGCCCGCGATCAGGTCGGTGCCGTCGAAGACGACCTGGCCCCCGGCCACCCGGCCGGGCGGGTCGACCAGCCCCAGGATCGAGAAGCCGGTGACCGACTTGCCGGACCCGGATTCGCCGACCAGGCCCAGGATCTGGCCACGCTCCAGCGTGAAGCTGACCCCGTCCACGGCGCGGGCGGTGCCGTCGCGGGTCATGAAATGCGTCTGCAGTTCGCGGACGTCCAGCAGGGCGGTCATGTCTGCAACCTCGGGTTCAGGACATCGCGCAGGCGGTCGCCCACGACGTTGATGGCGATGATGGTGACGACCAGGGCGATGCCGGGAAAGACGCTGACCCAGTAGCGGCCCGACAGCAGGTAATCGTAGCCGTTGGCGATCAGCAGCCCCAGGGAGGGTTCGGTGATGGGCACGCCTACGCCAAGGAAGGACAGCGTCGCCTCCAGCGCGATGGCCTGGGCGATCTGCACGGTGGCGACCACGATCAGGGGCGGCACGCAGTTGGGCAGCAGGTGGCGGAACATGATCCGGCGGTCCGACAGGGCCAGGCAGCGGGCGGCGTCGATGTAATCCTTGCGGGTTTCCACCATGGCCGAGCTGCGCACCGTGCGCGCGTAATAGGCCCATTGCACGATGACCAGCGCCAGGATCACCTTGTCCACCCCGCGTCCCAGCAGCGCCAGCAGGATCAGCGCGATCAGGATGGCGGGAAAGGACAACTGCAGGTCGACGATGCGCATCACCAGGCTGTCGAAGCGCCCGCCGAAATAGGCGGCGGCGACGCCGACGATGGTGCCGATGGTGATGGCCAGGGTCAGCGACACCACCGCGACCATCAAACTGATGCGCAGCCCGTACATGATGCCCGACAGCATGTCGCGGCCCTGCTGGTCGGTCCCCAGCCAGAAGGTCTGGCCGGTGGCCATGCTGACCTCTCCGGGGGGCAGGCCGCCGTCCATGATGCTCAGCTGCATCAGGTCATAGGGGTTCTGGGGCGCGATCCAGGGGGCCGCGATGGCGATCAGCGCGATCACCACGAACAGGACCAGGCCCAGGACCGCGATGCGGTCCTCGACGAACTGCTTGGCGATGCGCTTGGCGGGGCTGTCGATGCGGACCGGGGCGGGGGAGGGGGGTGCGATGTCGGTCATCCCTTCATCTCCGACAGGCGGATGCGGGGGTCCAGGGCGGAATAGATCACGTCGACCAGCAGGTTGATGCCCACGATGATCAGCACCGTCAGCATCAGGTAGGCCACGATCACCGGGCGATCCAGCAGGTTGATGCTGTCGATGAGCAGCTTGCCCATGCCGGGCCAGGCGAAGACGGTTTCGGTCACGATGGCAAAGGCTACCATCGAGCCCAGTTCCAGCCCGATGATGGTCACCACCGGGATCATGATGTTCTTGAGCACATGGACCAGCACCACGCGGCGCGGCGAAAGGCCCTTGGCGCGGGCGAACTTGACGTAATCCTGCATGCAGACCTCGCGCGTGTTGGCGCGGGCCAGGCGGATGATCAGCGACATCTTGAACAGCGCCAGGTTGATGGCGGGCAGGATCAGGTGCGACAGCCCGTCCCAGGTCAGGAAGCTGACCTGCATGCCCAGGAATTCGGTGGTCTCGCCGCGCCCGCCCGCGGGCAGCCAGCCCAGCAGCACGGCAAAGACCAGGATCAGCAGCATCCCCTGCCAGAAGTTGGGCAGCGAGAAGCCCAGGATGGACCCGCCCATGATCGTGCGCCCCGCGATGCCGTGGGGCCGCAGCCCGGCCCAGACCCCAAGCGGGATGCCGATGCCCACCGACAGGGCCAGCGCGACCAGCGCCAGTTCCAGCGTGGCGGGCAGGCGGTCCAGGATGATCTCCAGCGCGGGGCGGCCATAGACGAAGGAGGTGCCCAGATCGCCGTGGAGGGCGTTCCAGACGAAGATGCCGAACTGTTCGTACAGCGGCCGGTCCAGGCCCAACCGTTCGACGGTGGCGGCGATCTGGGCCTGGCTCGCCTCGGGGCTGACCAGCACATCGACGGGATTGCCGATGAAGAAGACGCCGAGGAAGACCAGCACGGCCATGGCCATGACGGCCAGCAGGCTTTGGCCCACGCGGCGGACAAGATAGACGATCATGACGGGGTCCCTGTGATGGGGCTGGGGTCCGGCACCCCGCGACGCGAGGTGCCAGAGGGGCGCATCATTCGGCGGCGGGCTTGACCTCGGCGGCCAGGGTGTACTGGTCGACGCGGGGTTCGTAGGTCAGGTCCGGCTTCATCGCCCAGACCGTCTGTTCGTAGTGCAGCGGGATGATCCCGGTATCGTCCAGCACCAGGGTCTGGGCGTCCTGCAGCATCTGGTCGCGCGCGGCGTCGTCGATGGTGGCCATCGCCGTCGTCAGCAGCGCGTCCATCTCGGGGTTGGAATAGCGGCCGGCATTGGTCGGCCCCATGCCCGCCGCCTCGTCATAGGTGGCCACCAGCGATTTTAGCGGGGACGACATGTCGCCCGAGGACGCGCCCCAGCCCGCCAGGTAGATCGGGAATTCCAGCGCGTTCCGGCGCGAGAAGAACTGGCTGGCGGTGCTGGCGTCCACGCTGACGCGGATGCCGATCTGGGCCATCATCTGTGCCACGGCCTGCGCCACCTGTTCGTCGTTGATGTAGCGGTCGTTCGGCGTCCCGAGCGTCAGCGAGAACCCGTCGGGATAGCCCGCCTCGGCCAGCAGGGCGCGGGCTGCGTCGGGGTCATAGGCCTCGACCGGGCGGTCCGAGGTGCCGAACATCGGCGGCGGCAGCAGTTCGCCCGCGGCCTGGGCATAGCCGCCCATGATCCGTTCGGTGATGGCCTGGCGGTTGATCGACATCGAGATGGCCTTGCGCACCCGCGCGTCCATCAGCGGGTTTTCCCCGTCGGTGCCGCCGATGCCGGGGGCGTCGGGCTGCTGCAGCATGTGCAGATAGATCACGCGGTTGGACAGCGCGTCGACGATGGTGAAACCGCCCTGTTCGATGCGCGGGATGTCCTGGATGGGGGGCGATTCGATCATGTCCACGTCGCCCGCCAGCAGGGCCGCCACGCGGGGGCCGTCGCTGGTGATCGGGCGCATGGTGACGCTTTCCCATTGCGGGGTGCCGCCCCAGTAGTCGTCGAAGCGCGTCACCACGACCTCGGACCCGCGGGTATAGCGGTCCAGCACATAGGGGCCGGTGCCCACCGCGACCGCGGGGTCGTTGAAGGCCGGGGCCTGGGGCACGTCGCCCATGCCCTCGCAGGTGCCGTCGGGGCCGTAGGTCACCTGGTCGTCGGCGCCAAGCGCATCGGCGGACAGGATCGCAAGGCTCCACAGGTCGACCGGCAGCAGGGGATTGGTGGCCTTGGTGGTGATGGTCAGCGTGTGGTCGTCCTCGGCCGCCATGTCGGCGATGCCGCCCGTGAAGATGGTGTAGGCCGAGGGCGAGTTCTGGACCAGCGGCACCCGGCAGAAGGAATAGATCACGTCGCGCGCGGTGAAGTCGCCGCCGTCGTGGAATTTCACGCCCTGGCGAAGCTTGAACCGCCAGGTGGTGTCGTCCACCGCCTCCCAGCTTTCGGCAAGGCCGGGGGTGACCATCTGCAGCGCGTCCTGGGTGGTCAGTGCCTCGAAGATGTTCTTGGAGACCTGGATGTTGGTGGACAGCTGGTGGAACAGCGGGTCCATCGAGGTGGCCTCGGACTTGAGGCCGATGGTCAGGGTCTGGGCGGCGGCGGGGGCCAGGCCCGCCAGAACGATGCCCGCGGCCAGGGGCAAGCCGAATGCTTTCATCGCGATATCCTCTCTGCTGGTGATGCGCGGATCGGTCACCCCGAAGTTGTTCCCCGGTGGTGCAATCCCGCTTGGCGATCAGGGTATGATGCGATAATCAGATGTCAATCGCGAATATCGATGCGTTTTTCTCATAGGGTGGCGATGGAACCGGATGACACTGCCGCCGACCGGGATCGCCGGTCGGGAATATCCCTGCGCGAACTGGAGGTTCTGCAGGCGCTGGTGGCCAATGGCACCGCGATCAGCGCGGCGCGTCGGCTGGACATCTCTCAGTCGGCGGTCAGCCGCAGGCTGGCGCAGCTGGAGGAGCGGCTTGGCTTCAAGCTGTTCCTGCGCACCAACGGCCGCCTGGTTCCCACGATCGAGGCCCTGTCGCTGAGCGAGCAGCTGGCGCCGGTGCTGGAAACGCTGGCCCGGCTGGTCCATCGCGCCGACCGGCCACAGGGCGCACACGAGGGGACGCTGTCCATCGTGGCCCCGCCGACCATCGCGCACCGGTTCCTGCCAAGCCGGATTGCGGCCTTCAACCGGGCCAATCCGGGCTGCCAGATCACCTTCGACGTGCTGGCCAGCGACAGCCTGCTGACCGGCATCGCCGAGGGTCGGTTCGATGTCGGGATGAGTGACAGCACCGTTGCCCATGAAGGCATCACATCCGAGCTGTTGCTGGAAACGCAGGCAATCTGTGTCCTGCCGCGCGACCACCACCTGGCCGCGTTCGAGGTGATCCGCCCCGAGGACCTGCATGACGAGCCGTTCATCGCCCTGTCGCGCCGCCATTCCAGCCGCGCCGCCATCGACCGCCTGTTCGACCGCGCGGGCCTGGCCCTGCGGATCGAGCTGGAGGCGTCGACCAACGTATCCGTCATCCAGTTCGTGCGCGAGGGTCTGGGCGTGTCGCTGTTGAACCCGTTCCCGCTGGTCCACCAGATGGCCGATCAGGTGGCGATGCGCCCCTTCCTGCCCGCGATCCGCTACAGCACGCATTTCCTGCTGCCGGCCAGCCGGGCACCCTCCGCGGTGACGCGGGCGTTCATGCAGGACGTCACCGACAGCCTGGACCGCGCCGCCTATCCGACCCCCACCGCCCTGCGATAAAGGAATCCCGATGCAGACCCCCACCAGCCAGCAGATCCTGGCGCAGCTGATCGCCTTCGACACGACCAGCCACCGCTCCAACCTTGCGCTGATCGACCATGTCCGGGCCTATCTGGCGGAATATGGGGTGGACAGCCGGCTGGTCATGGATGCGACCGGGCAGAAGGCCAACCTGTGGGCGACGATCGGGCCCGCGGACCGCCCCGGGGTGATCCTGTCGGGCCATACCGACACGGTGCCGGTCGAGGGCCAGGACTGGGCCAGCGACCCCTATGCGCTGACCGCGCGCGACGGGCGGCTGTACGGGCGGGGCAGCTGCGACATGAAGGGGTTCCTGGCCTGCGTGCTGGCCGCCGTACCGGACCTTGTGGCGCGCGATCTGGCGCGGCCCGTGCATCTGGCGTTTTCCTATGACGAGGAGGTCGGCTGCGTGGGCGTGGTCGGCCTGCTGGAGATGCTGCGCGACGAGGGCCTCCGCCCCGCCCTGTGCATCGTCGGAGAGCCCAGCTCAATGCAGGTGGTGATCGGGCACAAGGCCAAACGCTCGATGCGGGTGACGGTGCGGGGCAGGGGGTGTCACTCCTCGCTGGCGCCGCAGGGGGTGAATGCGGTCGATTACGCCGCCCGGCTGGTGGTGCGGATGCAGGACATCGCGGCCCGGCTGGCGACCGAAGGCGGGCGCGACGCCGACTATGACATCACCCACAGCACCGCCCATACCGGCACCATCCGCGGCGGCACGGCACTGAACATCGTGCCCGACCTGTGCACGCTGGACTGCGAGTTCCGGGTGCTGCCGCAGGAGGATGCCGACGCCCTGGTCCAGGAGCTGCATGATTACGCCCGCGACGAGTTGGAACCGATGATGCGGCGCATCGCCCCCGAGGCCGGGATCGAGATCGAGGTCTTTGCCCAGTTCCCCGGCCTGGAGACCCCGCCCGACGCCGAGGCCGTCACCCTGGTCAAGCGCCTGACCGGCAGCAACGGCCATTCCAAGGTCGCCTTCGGTACCGAGGGCGGCCGCTTTGCGGAGATGCTGGGGGTGCCCACGGTGATCTGCGGGCCTGGCGCGATCGCCCAGGCCCACAAGCCCGACGAATACATCGAGCGGTCCCAGCTGGACGCCTGCGACGCCTTCCTGGGGCGGCTGGCCGATTGGGCGACGCGGGGGGCGTGACGCCGCCCGCTGGCCGTCAGCGCGGCATCAGCTTGGCGGCCAGCGTCTGGACGTCCGGCCCCGAGACCTTGGGCACGATCCGATAGGCCGCGTTCACGAAGCAGAACAGTGCGAATCCCAGCAGCCCCAGGCAGACGCCCGTCACCAGGATCTGGCCATAGACCTGCCCCGACAGCCAGGAGAACGCCTCTCCGGTGCCGCCGGCCTGCTGGGGGTTGGCCTGCCAGGCCGCGAAGCCGAACAGCAGGCCCACCACGCCGACCACCACGCCATGCGCGATCAGACCCGCCTTGAGCACGGGGTTCCAGCGCGTGGTGACCGGGTTGGCGCGCAGGTGCTGGCGGTATTCGTTGGTCCAGCCCTGGCGCATGTAATGCCCGCCCGCCCCGATGATCAGCACCGCCGCGGCCCCGATCAGCCAGCGGCCGCCGGGCCATTCCATGACGGTGCGGACATGGCCGGGGATGCTGGACCCCTCGCCCGAGCCGCCCCCCGACCCGCCGCCGAACAGCAGCGGAAAGACGGTCGCGCCGATCCCCAGGTGGATCGCGCCGGTCACCAGCATGCCGATGCGGGCGACGATGCCCTTTGCGTCGCTGCCGTAGTCTTCGAGGTCGAAGGCCGCGTCCAGCACCCGCCACAGCGCATAGGCCAGCATGCCGATGAAGATGACGAACAGCAGCACGCCGCCGCCCCAGGTCGTGTCCAGCCAGCCCAGGGCCGAGGACGTGTCCTGCGCGCTGCCCCCCCGCCAGATCGAATAGAGAGAGATCCCCGCGACGGCCAGATAGACCAGCCCCTTGCCGATATAGCCTGCCCGCATCAGCGGCATGGCCCAGCCCAGCTTGCTTTCGGTCATGTTCGTCGTTCCCGTTCCGGTTTGTGCCGAACCTACCGCAGGTCCGGGCGGCCGCGTCAAGCGATTGGCCCGAAAACCCGCCGTCAGCCCTCCGGCCCGCGCGGATCGTGTCGGGCAAAGGCGCTGATCAGGTCGGTGCGCGTCACCACCCCCACCAGCGACGGCCCCGACAGGACCGGGACGGCGTCCACGTCGCCCTCGGCCATCAGGGTCAGCAGATCGCCAAGCGGCGTGTCGGCCCGCGCGGTGGGCATGTCGGCCCGCATCAGCGCGGCCGCCGGGCCCGCGGGCCGCACATCGGTTGCGATCATGTGGATCTGGAAGATCATGCCCAGATAGCGTCCGTCGGGCCCGGCAACGGGGATCGAGGTGAAGCGGTGGCGCCGGAACAGCGCCGCCACCCGTTCGGCCGGGGCGTCGGGGCCGACGGTCACCAGATCGCGCGACATGATCGTGCCCGCCGTGACCGGCCCGACCCGCTGCGCCGCCGCCTGCAGTTCGGCCGCCCCCACCAGGCGGGCCAGATCGCCCGCGCCCAGGTTGAAGTTCTGCCGATAGCGTTCCAGAAGATCGGTCAGCTGATCCTCGGACAGGCCGATGCGCGCGGCGGGGTCCGGGTCGGCGGTGCGGTGGGCGTTGCGGTCGTCCACCTGGCGCATCGGATAGCGGCGCCCGGTCAGCCGCGCATAGACCGCCGCGACGACGACCAGCAGCACCGTCCCCGCCGCCACCGGCGTCACCGCAAAGCGATAGCCCAGGTCCGCGATGGCGTCGGGGCTCATCGCGGCGGTCATGGCGACGGCCCCGGCAGGGGGGTGCAACGCGCGGCACAGGATCGTCGCGGTGATGGCCAGGCCCACCGCCACCGCGATCCGCAGCGCGGGATCGGCGACATGCAGGCACACCGCGACACCGATCAGCGCCGCCACCGTATTGCCCACGATCGCGGCCCAGGGCTGCGCCAGGGGACTGTTCGGAACCGCGAACAGCAGGACCGAACTGGCCCCGAAGGGCGCGATCAGGTACAGGCCCAGCTGGCTGTCGACTGCGGGAGACAGCACGAACAGCCCGGCGATGATCAGGCCCGCGACGGCCCCGATGCCCGCCCGCACCGCCTCGGGCAGGGGGGTCGAGGCGACCGACGGGCCCAAGGCGCGCAGCGCGCTGATCATCAGTGGTCGCATGGTCACGGTCCCGGTCAACTGCACGTTTCGCGGTCACTATGTCCATTATTTGGGCAGATGAAAGGGCATTCCGGGATATGCCCGCGGCGGGCCCCTGCAGCCTGTGCGGTGTTCATCCCTTAGCAGCGGCCCAACGCGCGGTCCGCGCATCGGGCCGGGGATGTCAGGTCTTCAGGAAATCCTGGGTGCTGATGACATCGCCATAAAGAAACGCCAGCGCGCCCATGATCGCGGTGTGGACATGCGCCGCGGGGGCGGTCTGTCCACCGAACTCGATGTCGCGGGTCGCGCAGGCATCGTGGATCGTGGTGGTGGCAAAGCCGTGGTCGTTGGCGGCGCGTGTGGTCGCGTCGATGCACATGTGGCTCATGGCGCCGACGACGACCACGTCGCGGACGCCATGTTCGTCCAGCAGATCCTTGAGCCCGGTCTCGCGGAACGAGTTGGGGTGGTTCTTGGTGATGACCGCCTCGTCCTGGGCGGGGGCCACGACGTCGTTGATCCGGGCACCCGCGCTGCCGGGGACGAAGATCGGGCCGCCGGGAATCTCGTGGCGGATGTTCACCACCAGATCGCCCCTGGAACGGGCATGGGCGATCACGCGGGCGGCGTTGTGGGCGGCGGCCTCGATCCCGTGAAGGGGAAGGTTGCCGTCGGGCCAGTATTCGTTCTGCAGATCGACGACCAGAATGGCGCGTTTGGACATGGGGTTCCTCCTGTCAGTCGGGCCATGGTGCACCGGATGCCCCGCATCGCGATAGGGGTCATGGCGCAAAGCCTGCGATCCGGACGGAACATCGCCCGCGGCGGGATGTTGATGCGGACATGACCGACGAAAGGACCGCGCCATGGACGACAAGAAGAAATCCGACCCCGTCGTGCCCCGCCAGAACGGCCAGGGCCAGGGCCAGGGCGTACCCCACGACCCTAAGGAGTTCGACGTGATGAACCCGGCCAAGATGGACAAGCCGTCCGCCGACGAAACCCCGTCCAAATCCTGACGTGACGGCGCATCCCTACGCGGCCGCGACCCCCGACGATCAGGGGTCGCGACAGGCCGCACGGGCGGTCGCGGTGATCGTCATCGCGACCGCCGTCAAGCTGGCGGTCTTTGCGGCGCTGGAACGTCCCTGGGGCTGCGACTGCGGCCGGATCTGGGCGATGCCCGGCGATCCGGCGCTGAATTCCCAGACCCTGCTGGACCCGTATTCCCTGCTGCATGCGGTGACGGGCGCGCTGCTGGTCCTGATGGTCACGCGGCTGCGGCCCGACCTGGGCCTCTGGGCGCTGCTGGCCGTCGTCGTCGCCAGCAGCACGACCTGGGAGGTGATCGAGAACCTGCCCGTCAGCATCCGTCTGTTCGGCTATGACGCGGCGGACCCATTGGCCTATCACGGCGACAGTCGTCTGAACGCATTCGCCGACACGGCCTGCGCGGTTGCCGGGGCACTGTTCGCGCGGGTCGCATCGGCGCGGGTTGTGCTGGCCGTGGCGGTCGGGACAGAGATCGCGCTGTCCCTGTGGATTCAGGACGGTTTCCTCATCGCTGCCATTCGCGCGCTGCAACAGGCGCTGTGACCAGGGTCGGGCGCCGGCCCAGCACGCCTTCGATCGCGTCTGCGGCCCCCGCGGCGCGCGGCCAATGCGGCGCGTCCTGCGCAAAACCGCGGGCATTTGCTCGAAACGACGGGTCGTCCAGCAGGCGGCACAGCGCGTCGTGGATGCGTGCCTCGGACGCCCACCGGGGCGACAGGCGCAGGCCGGTCCCGGTCCGGGCGATGCGGGCGGCGACGCCCGGCTGATCGTTGGTCAAGGGCAGGGCCAGCATCGGCACGCCCTGTTCCAGGCACTCCATGACCGTGTTCATGCCCGCATGGGTCACGCAGACCTGCGCGCGTTCCAGGATCGCGCGCTGCGGGACAAAGCTGCGGACCCAATCCGCGGGGATGTCGCGCGCGCCCTCGGCCGACTGGCCGCCAAGCGAAACAAGCACCTGCGCCCCGGCCCGGCGACAGGCCCGCGCGATCCGCGCCAGCAGGCGGTGCCGGTGCCCCTGCAGCGTGCCCAGGCTGACATAGACCAGCGGCCGATCCGGGTCGGGGCGGATGTCGCAGGGCAGCGGCTCGGCGACGGGCGCGCGGAACAGGCCCATGTGGCGCACCCGCCCGCCGGTCACGGGACGGGGGTGGTCGAACCCCGGCACGGCCTGCGCCAGCGTCATCAGGGGCGACACGCAATCGGTGAAATCGCGCAGCGGCCCAAGGTCCCAGTCCAGGGCGATGGTCTGGATCACCCGCGACTGCCGCCGCATCACCCATTGCGCGATCCGCCGCGCGGTCCGCAGCCGTTCGATCCCCCGTTCGCTGTGGTCGGGGCGCCAGCCCAGGAACGGGATCGGCACGCCGGGTTCGTCGTCGAAGGGCAGGGCGCATGCGATCGACACCATCGGGATGTGCATGTGGCGCGACAGCAGGCCCGCCGCCGGCTCTGTCTGGTCGCCCAGGATCAGGTCGGGCCGATAGGCGGCGATGGCCGCCGGACCAAGCCGGCACAGCATTTGCGTGCGCGCGGCGCCCGCGGCGATCTCTCCGTGCAGGCGCGCCGAATGGGGGCGGTTGTCGGGCGGCAGGCAGGGCCTGGAGCGGACCGTGTCGCCGGCCAGAAAGCGGACATGGTGGCCGCGGGCGCGCAGCTCCTCGGCCAGCGCGGCGAAGGCCTGGCGATGGCTGGGATAGGGCGGGCAGATCATCAGGATGCGGGCGGCAAGCCGGTCGTATTGTACCATCATCGTCCTCTTGCAGGCCCAACGACGGCTTGGGGCAATCGTTGCAAAACTTTCTCCCCGGCAATGCACCATCGACGGATCGGGCCTTCGTGGCGGGCTGAACCGCGATCGGGGCGGTTTGTTCCGCACCGTCAGGAACATGGTCCCGACTTGCCGGTTGCGCCGCCCGTGCGGAACGTAAGGAACGGCCATGACCTGCAGGATACTGATCGTGGAGGACGACTATTGGGCCGCGCTGCACCTGGCGACGGAGGTCCGCGACCGCGGGGCGACCGTTCTGGGTCCGACCGGGTCGATCCCCCTGGCCGTCGCGCTGATGTCCGCCCGGCGGCGTCCGCATGCCGCGATCCTGGACGTCCAGCTGCGCACCCAGCTGGCCTTTCCCCTGGTCGACGCGCTGGCGGAACAGGGGGTGCCCTTCATCTTCGTGACCGGTTTCGAAAGGGAGGACATGCCCGAACGCTTTGACGCGGTGCCGCATTTCGTCAAGCCGATCATCGGCGATGCCTGCATCGACGCGGTGATGGCCCTGGCCGACGCGACGCGCCGGACCCGCGTGTTCCGGCCGCAATGCCGCATCCGGTCAGCCCGGCGCGGCGTGATCGGGGGCTAGCCGTCCCGGCGCGCCTTGGACGCCGCGATGGCGGCCTCAAGACGGCGTGCCAGTTCCTGCAGCCGGGGCGGCACGGCCACCTTTTCCATCTCGATCAGCAGTTCCTTCATGCTGTCGTCCATTTCGTCCTGGGGCGGGCGGGGATCCGTCTTGCTCATCGTGACCTCAAAAGCGCCTGGCGGCCTGCCAAACACGTCTTCCATTGCCTTCAGCAGATACCACGGCGCGGGGTCGGTGACAGTTCACATTTGCCGTGGCACCGCGAATTCGTCCCCGACGGTCACGCATCGTTGCGAAAACGGCGCAGGCACCCCCCGTGATGTCCGTCCGCTGAACCTGCAAACCGTTGGGATGTTCCCGAAGACGCGCGCATCGCCGAAACAGGCGGGAAACGGCCGGCCGATCACGTTTTCGGAACCAGATCGGTATGTACGCATTTGTTCAGCGTTCTGCTTTGGGAACAGGTGTAGCCGACCATGTCCGACAATGTACTTCACCACATTCCTGCCCTGCGTGCCTATGCGCGCTCGTTGTGCGGGCGACAGGAGGATCCCGACGATCTGGTCCAGGAGACCCTGTTGCGGGCCATCGAACATGCCGACAAGTACCAGCCGGGCACCCATATGCGGGCCTGGCTTTTCACAATCATGCGCAACCGTTTCTATACCAACGTCCGCAAGTCGGCCCGCGAACGCACCGGGTCCGAGGATTGCGTGTCCGACAAGCCGATATCGCAAGCCACGCAGGAATGGCACCTGCGCCATCAGGAGGTGTGGGACCAGCTGGGCCGGATCCCCCTCCATTATCGCGAGGCCATCGTTCTGGTGTCGGTCTTGGGCGAAAGCTATATCCGCGCGGCCGAGATCCTGAAATGCGACATCGGCACCATCAAGAGCCGCGTGAACCGGGCGCGGACGATGCTGAAACGGGCGTTGGAACCGGAGTTCTGACGCGTCCCCATGCGTTAGGCCCGGTCAGCGTCCGCAGTTTCGATGACATCGCATGATGTCCCTGCGCCGGGTGAAGGGGGCCCGATGATCGGGCCCCGCACAGATCGTCATTCGTCGCGGTCGTCCACGATCACCGTCAGTTCCTGACCATCGCGATGCAGGGCGATCACGTCGTCGGTGGTATGATCGGCATCCTCCAGCGCGTCCGTGACGGCCTGGTTTTCCAACAGGGTTTCCCGCAGGGTGGTCAGGTTGTCCTGGGCCTGCTCCAGCGCTGCGTCGACATCGCCCGGCGTGCTTTCGGTCACGGCACTGGCCTGGGTTCCGCCTCCGGTCGCCATCCCGTCCGCGATGCCTGCGGGGGCATCCGCCGCGCCGCCGGCCGAGGCGCCGGAGGTGCTGTCCGACTGCATCGCCGCCGAGCCGTTCGTGTCGATCGTGGTCTGGCCGCCGGTCATCGGGGGCGTTCCCTCCTCGGCGGTCGAGACCGCGCCGCCGCCCACCTGTTCCAGCTCGCTGAGGCCCATGACGGTGACGGTCGTGTCCGCATCCATCCCCTCCAGCTGGTCGCCGTAGTCGCGGCCCGACTGCAGGTCGGCCACGACGCGTTCATAGGTCAGCGACATGTCGGCCGAACCGCCCGACTGCGCGGCCGATCCCGTATTCTGACCGCTGCCGGTCGTGGTGCTCATGTCGGCGGTGCTGGAGCCTTCGGCCCCGGCATCCTCCGTGCCGGTCATCGGGGCCCCGCCGCCGCCCAGGACGGCACCGTCCGCCGCCGCGCCGCCGCCTGCGCTGTCGGGTGCGGTGGTCTGGGCCAGGGCCGCGCCCGGCAGTGCCAGGGCAAGGGTCGCCGCGACAAGGGCCGCGCGGCTGGTCTGTGTCAGTGTCCAGGTCATAATGTCTCCTCCGGAAATGATGATGCGCCGTGGTCATGCGCTTGGACGGTCCCAACCGGGGCAACCCGCAGATGTTCCCGCACGCCTGCGTGAGACGAAAAAAGGACCGGCGCTCGGGCACAGCGCCGGTCCCGAAGGACGACCCGGGGGAGTTGGGCGTCCTTCACAGCATGTCGGCGGTCCGCTGCATCCAGTCGCGGTGCCGACGTTCGTCCGCCAAGGCCTTCTGGAAGAAGGCCAGCGTCTTGGGAAGCGCCGAGGGGTGGCTCGACGCGCGTTCATAGGCGGTGACGGTGTCTTCCTCGTTGGTGCGCATCGCCTTGAGGATCGTGCCGTCGCCCATCAGCCCGGCCAGGGCGATCTTGCCCGTGGTCAGCATCTGCTTCATGTCGCCTTCCGCCGGCGCATCGGCGCCCGTCTCGGCGGCGATCTGGTTCAGCACCTCCAGGTGTTGCAGGTGATCCTGGCGGAACGTCTCGACCTGCTGCGACAAAGCCGGGTCCGACAGCCGCGAGATCGTGGATTCGTAAGCGGCGATGGCATCGCGCTCCAACAGGATCAGGTTCGTGACCAGGTCTGTGATCGTGTCTTCGGTGCCGACGGTGGTGGCCATGGGAGGGTCCTTTCTGTGGGACGTTCCGGATTTGGGGGCGTGCAACCGGCGGATCGCCGGTTTGTTCCAGGGCATCGTTCGACGGCACCCGATCCGCCCGCCGCGACGATGGGCGGGAACATCGCGGCCCCGCCCCGGTTGCACGTCCCGCCCCAACAGGAGAGGCCCATGACCCAGGATCCCGAACGCCCGTCGCCCGCCGATCAGCCCGCCGATCGACCCGCCGATCGACCTGGCGCCCAGACCGACGGCACCGCGCCCCCGTCCGCCAGGATCGACGAATCCGCCGCCGAAAGCGGCCAGCCCGCCGACATGGCCTATTACCGCGTCCCCGCCAGGTCGGGGGCGATGATGCTGCTGGGCACCATCGCCATCCCGCTGGCGGTGATCGTGGGGATCGCCGTCGTCCTGCTGATCGCGCTGTGAGTTTTTCGGTCGGCGCGCTGGAACATTCGCCGCAACCGCCGGTTCAGCAGCCCCAAAACGTCAAGGAGAGCACCCATGGCCGAACAGACACTGGACACGCTGTTTCATGAAACGCTGAAGGACATCTATTACGCCGAACGCAAGATCGGCACCGCGCTGCGCAAGATGGCACGTGCGGCGCAGGACCCCGAGTTGAAGGCCGCCTTCCAGACCCACGAACAGGAGACGCAGGCCCAGTACGAGCGCCTGTCCGAGGTGTTCGATGCCCTGGGCAAGCGCCCGACCGGCAAGACCTGCGACGCGATCGAGGGGATCATCGCCGAGGCACAGGAGATCATGGAGGAGTTCAAGGGCAGCCCCGCGCTGGATGCGGGCCTGCTGGCCGCGGCCCAGGCCGTCGAGCATTACGAGATCGCCCGCTATGGCACGCTGAAGACCTGGGCCGCGCAGCTGGGCCTGGCGGATGCCGAGCGCCTGCTGGACCAGACCCTGCAGGAGGAGACGGCCACCGACGAGATCCTGACCGGTCTGGCCGAGACCGTCATCAACGCCGCGGTCCAAGGCTGACCCGACCCCACCGGCCCGCATCGCGCGGCGCCGGTCCCCCAAACCGGAGAGATCCATGTTCTATACCGACAACAAGCTGCAATATCCCGTCCGCGTCGATGCCCCGAACCCGCTGTTCGCCCGTGCCCTGCAGCAGGCCATCGGCGGCGTCGAGGGAGAGATCCGCGTGGCGATGCAGTATTTCTTCCAGGCCTGCGGCGCGCGCGGCGACGCCCGGTTCCGCGACCTGCTGATGAACACCGCCGCCGAGGAGCTGGGCCATATCGAGATGCTGGCCACCGCGGTCGCCCTGAACCTGGAAGGCGCGCCCCTGGCGATGCAGGAGGAGGGCGCCCGCGACAAGGCGGTCGAGGCCGTGATGGGCGGCATGAACCTCAAGAACCTGCTGTCGGCGGGTCTGTCGGCGATGCCCGTGGACAGCGACGGCGTGCCCTTCGACATGTCCCATATCTATGCCAGCGGCAACATCGCCGCCGACATGACCGCCAACATCGCCGCCGAATCCACCGGGCGCACGTTGGCCGTGCGGCTGTACAACATGACCGACGACCCGGGGATGAAGGACATGCTGTCCTATCTGATCGCGCGGGACACGATGCACCAGAACCAGTGGATGGCCGCACTTGAGGAGTTGGGCGGCGCGCAGGGCGCCTTCCCGATCCCCAACAGCTTTCCCCAGGCCGAGGAGCAGTCCGAATTCAGCTATGCCTTCCTGGGGTTCCAGGCGGATGGCAGCGCGCCGGTCGACGGCCGCTGGTCGCAGGGTCCGTCCGTCGACGGCAAGGGCCAGTTCACGTCCCAGCCTACGACCGCGATGGGTCAGCAGCCCGACCTGGGCCCGGCCCGCACCGGCAGCGGCGCGCAGACCGAGCAGATGTAGCATCCGTGCCGGCGGCCTTGGGGTCGCCGGCACGCCCTCGTGCCAGGACATGCCCATGACCGACAACCTATCCGTCGCCACCGTACCTGGGATCGGGCGCCGCAGTCTTTCGGCGCCTTGCGACAGGTCGCACCGGGCGACAGCCGTCCGCACGGAACGGCGGATCGGTCGTTGCGCGACGCCCATCCCCGGCCGGATGCCGACGCGATCATGAGACAGTCCATTTCCGGTCACGCCGGCGCAGGTGACAGCGTGATGCTGGACTGCGTCATCATCGGCGGGGGTCCGGCCGGGCTGACGGCGGCGATCCATCTGGCCCGGTTCCGGCGTCGCGTGGTCGTCATCGATGCAGGTGCCAGCCGCGCCGCGCTGATCCCGCGGACCTGGAACCATCCGGGCTATCCAACGGGCATCCGGGGCGGTCGCCTGTTGGGGCGGATGCGCCAGCAGGTGACCGATCTGGGCGTTCCCATCATCCGGGGACGCGTGGTGCGCCTGGACCCCCTGCCGCATGGCGGGTTCGAGGTTCTGGCGGGTAGCCTGTACATCGCGCGGCA
Source organism: Paracoccus sp. S4493 (assembly GCF_000967735.1). NCBI lineage: Bacteria > Pseudomonadati > Pseudomonadota > Alphaproteobacteria > Rhodobacterales > Paracoccaceae > Paracoccus > Paracoccus sp. S4493. The sequence continues at coordinate 45,341 of NZ_JXYF01000028.1, read as the reverse complement.
TGTCATCCTGGCCACCGGGGCCGTCGACCGGCTGCCGCCGATCGCCGATGCCCGCGCCGCGATCCTGGCCGGCCAGCTGCGCCTGTGTCCCGTCTGCGACGCCTATGAGGCGACGGACAGGCCGGTGGCCGTCATCGGCGCCGATGCCCATGCCGCGTCCGAGGCGCTGTTCCTGTCCCATTACACGCGGCAGGTCACCCTGCTGACGCTTGGTGCGCCGCTGCGACTGTCGCCTGACGATCACGGTAGCGTGACGAATGCGGGCGTCGCGGTCGACACGTCGCCGGACGTGACCTGGGACCTGTCCGGGCCGGGGGTCGCGCTGATCCGCCCAAATGCGCCCCCGCTGCGGGTCGAGGCGGTCTGGTCGGGCCTGGGGGCCGTGGCGCAGGCGGGACTGGCGACTCGGCTTGGCCTGATCCCCGCGCCGGATGGCCGGATCCCCACGGACGATCATCAGCAGACGACGGTGCCAGACCTGTTCGCCGCAGGCGATCTGACGACCGGGCTGAACCAGATCGGCACCGCGATGGGCCAGGCCCAGATCGCCGCCAGCCGCATCCACAGCATCCTGCGCAGCGCCGAGGGGCGCGCCCTGGCCCCCGTTCGGCAGGAGGGCGGGTGATGCGGGCGTGGCTGCCCGCGGTGATCCTGGGATTTGCCTTGGGCGGCTTTTTCGACGGGGTCCTGCTGTACCAGATCCTGCAATGGCACCATCTTCTCAGCCTGGTGCCGGGCATGGACGACCTGCGGCTGCAGATCCTATGGGACGGCTATTTCCACGCCGCAATGTACGCGGTCGCGCTGGTCGGGCTGGTGGCGGTGTGGCGCCACCGGTCGGTGATCGGCGCCGATCCGCGCCGCCGGCTGTGGGCTATGCTGCCGGTCGGGTTCGGACTATGGCACGGCATCGATGCGGTGCTGTCGCATTGGGTGCTGGGCATCCACCACATCCGGGACGACAGCCCGGTCCCGCTGCTGTGGGATGCGGGCTGGCTGATCGGGTTCGGCATCCTGCCCGCGGCCGCGGGATTGTACGTGGCGATGGGGCCGCGCGGTCCCGAAGGTCGCATCGGGGGCTTCACGGCCGCGCTGCTTGCGCTGACCGTCGGGATGGGCATCTGGGCCGCACAGCCGCCCGGCGACGGCCGGCTTGCCTCGGTCGTGTTCCGCAAGGACCTGACGGACGCCCAGATCCGCGACCGCCTGACCGCAAAAGGTGCAACCATCATGTGGCAGGACGCGGCCCTGTCCCTGGCGGTGGTCGACATGCCCGCCGGCGGCGCCTGGCGCCTGTACGGACAGGGCGCCCTGCTGGTCGCGGGCGGGGGCCTGCCCGCGGGCTGCCTGGGATGGCGCAGAACCTGATATTGCACGATAGGCAATTTTTCGCCGAAACAGGCCCTTCCGTTAAGGTATGTTTAATGGGCAGTCTTTGCGTGATTGGATAGGGTCATGCCTGACGATGGCGATCCGGGGGGACCATGCGCATTCTGGTGGTCGAAGACGAATTCCTGATCGCCGAACAGCTGTCCCGCGACATCAGCAATCTTGGCGACACCGTGATCGGTCCCTTTTCGGACATCGGCGATGCGATGTGCAGCCTGACCAGCGCGGATGCCGAGGCGGCGATCCTGGACGTGCGCTTGGGCGCGCAGACGTCGTTCTGCATTGCCGATCAGCTGAGCCTGCAGGAGGTGCCGTTCGTCTTTCTGACCGGCTATACCGTGCGGGACGTCCCGGACCGGTTCAGCCAAACCGTCATCCACGCCAAGCCCAGCCCGACGCGCAGCCTTCTGCTGCAGCTGCATGCGCAACGCCTGCGGTTCGGTGACGCGGACGGGGTGCAGGAGGTCATGGTGGACATGCTGTCCTATGTCCGCCTGGTCGCCTCGGACGCCGCCGCGGCCGAACGTCTGGTCGAGCGGGTGATGCTGCAGGCGATCCGCGCCATCGAGGGCGGCGATGCCGTCACGGGCACCCTGCGCGGCCTGATGATCGCTCTAATGGACCACGAGATCGCGCGGAACCTGCCCCGCCATTTCCACTAGGGCGGGAACATCGCGCCCTGTCGCCGGTTGCAGGCACCGGTCCGTCCCGTGACGGGCCCGAATGCCACAGGAGACCGCGCATGACCGATTATCCCTATCCGCCCTTTCCCGAACAGGAACAGGACCTGCCCGGCAGCTTCCGCAGGATGGACCCGGTTCCCGATCACGGCGAGGACAGCTGGAAGGGCAAAGGCCGTCTGACGGGGGCGTGGCGCTGATCACCGGCGCCGACAGCGGCATCGGGCGCGCCGTGGCCATCGCCTATGCCCGCGAGGGGGCCGACGTGGCGCTGGTCTGCCTGGACGAGAAGGGGGACATGGAGGATACCGCCGCCTTGGTCCGCCAGGCCGGCCGCGAGTGTCTGGTCATCATGAGCGACCTGTCCAAGGCCGAAAACTGTCGCGACGTGATCGCGCAGACCGCCGATCGGTTCGGGCGCATCGACATCCTGGTCAACAACGCCGCCCATCAGCGCAGCTTTGCCAAAATCGAGGACATCAGCGACGAGGAGTGGCGCTATACCTTCGCCACCAACATCGACGCGATGTTCCATCTGACCAAGGCCGCGGTCGCGCATATGGGCCGGGGGGCGGCGATCATCAACACCGCATCGGTGAATGCCGACAAGCCCAGCCCGGACCTGCTGGCCTATGCCACGACCAAGGGCGCGATCCAGAACTTCACCGCGGGCCTTGCGCAGATGCTGGCCGATCGCGGCATCCGCGCGAATGTCGTGGCGCCGGGGCCGGTCTGGACGCCACTGATCCCGGCCAGCTTTCCGGGCGACAAGGTCGCCACCTTCGGCCAGAACTATCCCATCGGGCGGCCGGCGCAGCCTGCGGAACTGGCATCGGCCTATGTTATGCTGGCGGAGGCGGCCTCTAGCTACATCTCCGGGGCGACCATCGCGGTCACCGGTGGCCAGCCGATCATCTGAGGGGGATGCCATGACCAGAACGCTTGCCCTTGTCGCGGCCCTTGCGGGGGTCGCGCTGCTGGTCCGGTCCGCCACGCGCCGATCCGGCCCTAACGCGGGCGACGCGATCCGTCCTGCAGGGCCCGACCAGATGCGCGATCCGCCCCCGGACTGGTCCGATGTCGATGAACGCGGGGACGAATCCTTTCCGGCCAGCGATCCGCCGGGCACCTACTAGGGCCCGGCCTTCCTGCCTTTGGTGCGGGCAAATCGACCCTTGTTTCGCCTTCTGCCGGAACATTCGCGGGCGGTGCCTGTTCTGTTCCTGTCCGATCCAAGGAGGCATATCCGTGTCCAACGACCAGCCCGCCACGCCATCCCCCGCCAAGGCCCGCACCCCCCGGCGATCGCCGCGACGGGCGGTCGACGCCGATCCGACCCTGCTGCGCCTTGCCGCCGCGCGTCTGGCGATCGAGGGGATTTCCCATCAGGTCGATGGCGGGCGCTTTGCGGCAAAGGTCGTGGCCGGGCAGCCGGACCTGTTCCAGGCGGACATCTTTTCGGACGGGCACGACATCATCGACGCCGTTTTGCTGTGGCGCCCGGTCGGGCAGGATGATTTTGCCGAAGTGCCGATGACCTTCGTCATCAACGACCGCTGGCAGGCCAGTCACGCCTTCGACGCGCCGGGGGACTATCAGATCGGCTTTGCCGCTTGGCGCGACCTGTTCGCGACATGGCGCAAGGAGATCCTGGCCAAGCATGCCGCGGGTCAAGCCATATCGCTGGAACTGACCGAGGGCCGGCGCCTGATCGAGGCCGCCATAGGCCCCAAGGGCCGCGCCGGCGCCGACGACCGGGCCGCGCTGGAGGCGGTTCTGGCGCAGGACGACGGTCTGGCGGCGCAGGGTGATGCGACCCGCCTGGTCGCGCTGACGGATGATCCGGTGACCGCGCTGATGAACCGCGCTGCACCTCGGACCGACCTGACGCTGTCCGACACGCTGCCTTTGCATGTCGACCGGCAGGCCGCGGCCTTCAGCGCGTGGTATGAACTGATGCCCCGGTCACAATCGGGCAGCATGGATCGGCACGGCACCTTCGACGACGTGATCGCGCGCCTGCCCTATGTGCGCGATCTGGGCTTTGACGTGCTGTATTTTCCGCCGATCCACCCGATCGGGCGCACGAACCGCAAGGGTCCGAACAACAGCCTGACCGCGGGACCGAGCGATCCCGGCAGCCCCTATGCCATCGGGTCCGCGGATGGCGGGCATGATGCGATCCACCCCGAACTGGGCGATTTCGACGATTTCCGCCGCCTGATGGACGCCGCCCGCGACCACGGGCTGGAGATCGCGCTGGATTTCGCGATCCAGTGCTCGCCGGATCACCCGTGGATCAGGGAACACCCGGAATGGTTCGACTGGCGCCCCGACGGCACCATCAAGTTCGCCGAGAACCCGCCCAAGAAGTACGAAGACATCGTCAACGTCCATTTCTATCGCGATGCCCTGCCGGGGCTGTGGTACGCGCTGCGCGACATCGTGCTGTTCTGGGTGAACCACGGGGTGCGCATCTTTCGCGTGGACAACCCGCACACCAAGCCTTTCCCGTTCTGGGAGTGGATGATTGCCGAGGTCCGCCGCGTCGATCCGGGCGTGATCTTCCTGGCCGAGGCTTTCACCCGGCCCAAGGTGATGAAGCGGCTGGCCAAGGTCGGGTTTTCGCAATCCTATTCCTATTTCACTTGGCGCAACGAAAAGGCCGAGATCACCGAATACCTGACCGAGCTGACGCAGACCGACAGCCGTCTGGTGATGAACCCGAACTTCTTCGTGAATACCCCCGACATCAATCCACGCTATCTGCAGTCCAGCGGTCGGCCCGGCTTTCGCATCCGCCTGGCACTGGCCGCGACCCTGGGTGGCAATTACGGCGTCTATAGCGGCTTCGAGATCTGCGAGGCCGCGCCCGTGCCCGGCAAGGAAGAGTATCTGGACAGCGAGAAGTACCAGCTGCGGGTCTGGGACATGGACCAGCCGGGCAACATCCAGGACGACATCCGCCTGATGAACCGCCTGCGCCGCGATCACCCGTCGCTGCGCCAGTTCACCGATCTGACCTTCCACATGGCCCATAACGACCAGGTTCTGGCCTATGGCAAGCGTTCCGGGGACGATTACGTGCTGATCCACGTCAACCTGGACCCGCACAACACCCAAGTGTTCCAGTTCGAGGTCCCGCTGTGGGAATTCGGCCTGCCCGACGACGCGTCGATCGAGGTCCGTGACCTGATCCACGGCAACAGCTTCACCTGGCACGGCAAGACCCAGACCCTGGATCTTGATCCGCAGACCCGTCCCTATGCCATCTGGCAACTCATCGCACCCGGAGCGCCGCGCCCATGAACATCCCGAACCCCAAGCGCGACGGCGCAACCTTCGCCGCGACCGGCGGCATCGACCGCGACCAGGCCGACTGGTACAAGGACGCGGTCATCTATCAGCTGCACATCAAGGCGTTCATGGATTCGAACGGCGATGGCATCGGCGATTTCGCCGGGCTGATGCAGCGGCTGGACTATGTTCAGGAACTGGGCGTGACGGCCATCTGGCTGCTGCCCTTCTATCCCTCGCCCCTGCGCGACGACGGCTATGACATCGCCGACTATCGGTCGATCAATCCGTCCTATGGCGCGATGCGCGACTTCAAGGCCTTCGTGACCGAGGCGCATCGGCGCGGCATCCGCGTGATCACCGAACTGGTCATCAACCACACCAGCGACCAGCATCCGTGGTTCCAGAAGGCCCGCCATGCCAAGCCCGGATCGGCGGCGCGCGATTTCTATGTCTGGTCCGACACGGACGAGAAATGGCCCGAGACGCGGATCATCTTTCTGGACACGGAAAAGTCGAACTGGACCTGGGACCCTGTCGCGGGCGCCTATTACTGGCACCGGTTCTATTCGCACCAGCCCGACCTGAACTTCGACAACCCCAAGGTGCTGGCCGAGGTTCTCAAGGTCATGCGCATGTGGCTGGAGATGGGCGTGGACGGTCTGCGCCTGGACGCGATCCCCTATCTGGTCGAACGCGATGGCACCAACAATGAGAACCTGCCCGAGACGCATGACGTTCTGAAGGCCATCCGTGCCGATCTGGACAAGCATTTCCCCGACCGGATGCTGCTGGCCGAGGCAAACCAGTGGCCCGAGGACACCCGCCCCTATTTCGGCGAGGGTGACGAGTGCCACATGGGTTTCCATTTCCCGCTGATGCCGCGCATGTACATGGCGCTGGCGCAGGCCGACCGTCACCCGATCACCGACATCATCCGCCAGACGCCCGAGATCCCCGAGAACTGCCAGTGGGGCATCTTCCTGCGCAACCATGACGAGCTGACGCTGGAGATGGTGACGTCCGAGGAGCGCGACTATCTGTGGCAGACTTATGCCACCGACACGCGGGCGCGCATCAACCTGGGCATCCGCCGCCGCCTGGCGCCGCTGATGCAGAACGACCGCCGCAAGATCGAACTGCTGAATTCGCTGCTGCTGTCGATGCCCGGTACGCCGATCATCTATTACGGTGACGAGATCGGTATGGGCGACAACTATTACCTAGGCGACCGTGACGGGGTCCGCACGCCGATGCAGTGGTCGGGCGACCGCAATGCGGGCTTTTCCACGGCCAAGCCGCAGCAGCTTTATCTGCCGACGATTATCGACGCGGTCTACGGCCACCAGGTGATCAACGTCGAGGCGCAGGCGGACGACCCGTCGTCGCTGCTGAACTGGATGCGCCGGATGATCACCGTGCGCCGCCAGCATCCCGCCTTCGGGCGTGGAGAGATGACGCTGCTTTATCCGCGCAACCGCAAGATTTTGGCGTATGTCCGCGAACACGAGGGGCGCGCCTATCTGTGCGTCGCCAACCTGTCGGACAGCGCGCAGGCGGTCGAGCTGGACCTGGCCAGCCGCCGCGGCATGGTGCCGGTGGAGCTGACCGGTCGGTCGGCCTTTCCGCCGATCGGCGATCTGCCCTACATGCTGACGCTGCCGGCCTATGGTTTCTTCTGGTTCGCCCTGTCGGGCGAGGAGGAGATGCCGTCCTGGCACGAACAGCTGCCCGACATCCTGCCGGAATTCATGACGCTGACCACTCGCGACGGCAAGGTCAGCACCGCGCTGGCCGGCCGCGAAGGGGCGCAGCTGCAGGCAGAGGTTCTACCCCAATGGCTGCCGCTGCAGCGCTGGTTTGCGGCCAAGGACCAGTCCGTCCCGACCCGTGTCCGTCTGCGTCACCTGGGCGATCTGGGGCAGGGCGAACATGCGATGGTCGCACTGGACGTGACCCCCGGCGGCGAGGGCGAGGAGCAGAGCTATTTCCTGCCCCTGTCGGCCCGGTGGGGCGACGAGAACCTGCGTCCCGGTGCGCCCAAGCTGTCCTGGACGCTGGCCAAGATCCGCCACACCGCACGGGTTGGCGCGCTGGTCGACGGCGCCTTCGACGAACGCCTGCCGCAACTGCTGCTGGACGGGATGGTTGAGGGCAAGGCCCAGGGCGATCTGCAGTTCCACGGCACCGACGCCCTGCGCGCCATCACTGAACCGGGCACTCCGCGCCAGATGGGGGTCGAGCAGTCGAACCTGTCGATCGCCTTCTCGGACCAGATCATCCTGAAGCTGTATCGTCGCCTGCGCACCGGGCATCAGCCCGATGTCGAGGTGGCGCAGTTCCTGACCACGGTCGCGGGCTTTGCCCATACGCCGCGCTATCTGGGCCATCTGGATCACAAGGGTGATCAGGACACGACCCTGGCGGCCGCCTTTGCCTTCGTTCCGAACCGGGGCGACGCCTGGACGGGCATCGTCGATGCGCTGATGCTGGAGCTGAACGAAAGCGACGGCTGGACCTCGGCGGGCGATGCCGCGCCGGTGCGGCACGGATACGACTTTCCGCTGTCGATCGGCACCTTGCTGGGACAGCGGACTGCCGAGCTGCACCGCGCCCTGGCGACGCCCACCGATGATCCGGCTTTCGCGCTGCAGGACCTGACCGCCGAGACGCTGCGCGGTTGGGCCGATGATGCGGTCGCCGATGCCGAGGCGATGCTGGCCCGGCTGGAACAGGCCGACCTGCCAGACGATGCGGCGCCCTTGGCGCAACAGGTGCTGGCGCAGCGCGACGCGTTGCTGGACCGGCTGCGCCGGGTTGCGGAGCTGACCCCGTCCGGCGGGCTGTCGCGCATCCATGGCGATTATCACCTGGGCCAGGTCCTGCTGGCGCAGAACGATGTGGCGATCATCGATTTCGAAGGCGAACCCGCGCGGTCGCTGGACGAACGTCGGGCTCTGTCGTCGCCCTTGCGCGACGTGGCGGGCATGCTGCGGTCCTTTGATTATGCCGCGATGACGGTCGTGGCACGGCATCGCGCCAGCTTTGGCACGACGGTCGAACAGGCGCTGGAGCGGATCGAGGATTGGCGGCGCACTGCCAGTGCGGCCTTCCTGGACAGCTATCGCCAGCATGTCGACGGGTCCGCGAACCTGCCATCCGATCGCGCCGCGGCCGATGCATTGCTGGATTTGTTCCTGCTGCAGAAGGCCATCTACGAGACCGGATACGAGCTGGGCAACCGCCCGGCCTGGGTCGGCATCCCGCTGGCCGGTATCCTGGAACTGCTGACGCAGGAGAACGCATGACCGATGTCGCATATCTGCCCGACGGGCTGACCTCCACCGGGATTGAGGCGATCCTGCGGGGTCAGCATCACGATCCCTTCGCGATCCTGGGTCCGCATGACGGGCAGCTGCGCGTCTTTGCGCCCCAAGCCGCAGAGGTCCGCGCGGTGGCCGATGGCGGTGTCTTTTCGCTGGAACGCATCCACCCCGAGGGGTTCTTCTGCGGGCCCGCCCCACAGGGGGACTATCGGCTGGCGATGCGGGCAGGCGATCATGAATGGCAGGTCGACGACCCCTATCGCTTTGGCCCCGTGCTGGGAGAGATGGATGAATATTTGCTGGCCGAAGGCAGCCACCGCCGCCTGTACGACAAGCTGGGCGCCCATCCGGTCACCCATCAGGGCGTCGCCGGCGTGGCCTTTGCGGTCTGGGCACCCAATGCCCGGCGCGTCAGCGTGGTCGGCCATTTCAACGCATGGGACGGACGCCGCCACCCGATGCGCCGCCGTCTTGGCCCCGGCATCTGGGAGCTCTTCATCCCCGGCCTGACGACCGGCGAGATCTACAAGTACGAGATCCTCAGCGCACATGGCGAACGCCTGCCGCTCAAGGCGGACCCCGTCGGCTTCGCCCATCAGCAGCCGCCGGAAACCGCGTCCGTCGTCCACGGTCTGCCCGATCACGACTGGCGCGACGGCGAATGGATGACCGAACGCGCGCGCCGGCAGGACCGTCAGGCGCCCATCTCGATCTATGAGGTGCATCTGGGGTCATGGCGCCGGGGCGGCGATGCCGAGATCCTGGACTATGACGCGATGGCTGATCTGCTGGTGCCCTATGTCCAGCAGATGGCCTTTACCCATGTCGAATTCCTGCCGGTGGGCGAACATCCCTTTACCGGATCATGGGGCTATCAGCCCGTGGGCCTGTTCGCCCCGACCAGCCGCTTTGGTTCCCCCGAGGCGTTCGCGCGGCTGGTGGACCGGCTGCACCAGGCGGGCATCGGCGTCATCATGGACTGGGTGCCCGCGCATTTCCCGTCCGACGCCCATGGTCTGGCGCAGTTCGACGGCACGGCGCTGTACGAACATGCCGATCCGCGCCAGGGGTTCCATCAGGACTGGAACACGCTGATCTACAACTTCGGCCGCCGCGAGGTTGCCAATTTCCTGCAGGCCAGCGCGCTCTACTGGGTCGACAAGTTCCATGTCGACGCGCTGCGTGTGGATGCGGTGGCGTCGATGCTGTATCTGGACTATTCGCGCCAGCCCGGCGAATGGGTGCCCAACCGCAATGGCGGCAACCAGAACCTGGAGGCCATCGACTTTCTGCGCGAGGTGAACACCCGCGTCACCACCGACAATCCCGGCGCCGTCACCATTGCCGAGGAATCGACCGCCTTCCCGATGGTCAGCCGTCCGGTCGACCAGGGGGGCCTGGGCTTTGCGTTCAAGTGGAACATGGGCTGGATGCACGACACGCTGGCCTATTTCCGGCTGGACCCGATCCATCGGCAGTATCATCAGCACGATCTGACCTTCGGCCTGGTCTATGCCTTCTCCGAGGATTTCGTGCTGCCGCTGAGCCATGACGAGGTCGTGCACGGCAAGGGATCGCTGATCCGCCAGATGGCCGGAGACCGCTGGCAGAAGTTCGCGAACCTGCGGGCCTATTACGCCTTCATGTGGACCCATCCGGGGAAGAAGCTGTTGTTCATGGGCTGCGAATTCGCGCAGGACCGCGAATGGAACCACGACCAGTCGCTGGACTGGCATCTGCTGGAAGACCCCATGCATTCCGGCGTGCAGGCGCTGGTCGGGGACCTGAACCGGCTGTATCGCGACACGCCCGCGCTGCACCGGCTGGATTGCGATCCCGACGGGTTCGAATGGATCGACAGCAGCGACAGCGCCCAGAGCGTGCTGGTCTGGATGCGCAAGTCGGACGACGGCGCGCCCCCGGTGGTGGTGGTGTGCAACCTGACCCCCGTCGTGCGCGAGGATTACCGGATCGGCATTCCGGTTCCCGGTGCCTGGCGCGAGGTGCTGAACAGCGACGATCAGGCCTATGGCGGATCGGGTGTCGGCAACGCGGCGGTGCGCGATGCCGAAGCCGTCGTCTGGCATGGTCGCGACCAGTCGCTGAGCCTGACCCTGCCGCCGCTGGCGACCATCGTGCTGATGCCGGTGCAGGCATGACCTCTGCCCCTCCGGCGCAGGGTGATGGCAGCGACCTGCATGCCCGCGCCCGCGCCTATGGCATCCAGCCGCAATACGACCTGGTCGGGGGCGCGGTGCATGACGCCCCCGACGAAACTTTGGGCGGGTTGCTGGAGGCGTTCGATGCGGACACGCTGCCGCCCTTGGCATCAGAGCCACGCCTGACCGCGCCTGCCGGTGCGCAATGCCATGTCCCCGGGCAGGGTCGTCACTGGGGCATCGCCTTGCAGCTGTACCAGCTGCGCAGCGATCGCAACTGGGGCATCGGCGATTTCGGCGACCTGCGCGTGCTGGCCGGTCATGCCGCACAAGCCGGGGCGGCGTTTCTGGGCCTCAACCCGCTGCACGCGATGTTTCTGGCCGACCCGTCACGGTGCAGCCCGTTCTCTCCGTCGAACCGCCGGTTCCTGAACCCGCTGTATCTGGCGGTCGATCAGGTGCCGGGATTTCGCGCCGACATGGCCGATGCGGCAGTGCTTGAGGACCTGCGCGCCGCGGAACTGGTCGACTATCCGGGCGTAGCCGCGGCCAAGCTGTCGGCCTTGCGCGCCATCTGGTCCGCGGGCGCGACCCTGCCGGACGATTTCGTGGCCCAAGGCGGCGACGATCTGCGCCGTCATGCGCTGTTCGAGGTCGCATCGGCCGCGATGGTCGATGCCGGTTACGGCGCGGGTTGGCTTGGTTGGCCCAAGGCATGGCGCAATGTCGATGGCGATGCCATGCGGCAGCTGGCGCAGGAACGGGCGGATGACGTCACCTTTCACATGTGGCTGCAATATCTGTGCCAGTCACAGCTGCAGACCCTGCGCGACCGCTGTCGCGATCTGGGCATGGCGATCGGCCTCTATCTGGATTTCGCCGTCGGAGAGGCGGCCGACGGGTCCGGCAGCTGGGGCAGCGACATCGTGCTGCCCGACGTGCGCATCGGCGCGCCGCCCGATTACTTCAACGAACAGGGGCAGGACTGGGGTCTGGCACCGCTGTCGCCCGTCGCCATGGCCGCGACCCGCGCGGCACCGTTCCGCGAGTTAATCCGGCACGCGACACGGCAGGCAGGCGCGCTGCGGATCGATCATGCGATGGGACTGTGGCAGCTGTTCCTGATGCCAGAGGGGGCAGGGGCCGCCGACGGAACCTATGCCCGCTATCCGCTGGAGGACATGCTGTCCGCCCTGGCCGAGGCATCCCGGCAGAACCGGACCACCATCATCGGAGAGGACTTGGGCAACGTCCCCCCGGGCTTCCGCGAGGTGATGGAGGCATGCCGCATCCTGTCCTATCGCATCTTCTTTTTCGAACGACGCGAGGACGGCTTCATCCCGCCTGCGGACTATCCGCGCGACGCGCTGGCCTGCCTGTCCACGCATGACCTGCCGACGTTTCGCGGCTGGTGGAAGGGCGATGACGTGGCCCTGCGCCAGCGGTTCGGCTTCATCAGCGACGCGGCCGCGACCGAACAGCGCGATGCGCGTACGGTGGAACGCGCCGATCTGTTGGCCGATCTTGTCGCGACAGGGCTGCTGACGACCGACGTCGCGGCGGGGATCGACCCAAGCGACGCCCCCGCCACATTGACCATCGCCGTGCATCGCCACTTGGCCAGCGCGCCGTCGCGCCTGTTCGCCGTGCGTCTGGAGGATCTGGCGGCCGAGTTGCACCCGGTCAACGTGCCGTCGACGGTGGACGAATATCCCAACTGGCGGCGCAAGTTGTCGATGCCACTGGACGATCTGGTGGCAACGGCGCTGTTTCGGGATCTGACAGGCGGACTGGCGGCGGAACGACCGATCGAACCCGACGCTGCCTGACCCCTGCGGATCAGGCAGCGCCAGGGGCCGTCAGTCGTTCTTCAACGCCTTCATCTCGTACTCCATCATGAACGAAATGAAGGACCGGATGACCACGATCGCGCCCAGCAGCAGGATGTTCGCCAGACTGAGATGCAGGATGGTGCGGATCAGGTCGGCCACGATGAGCACCTCCAGCCCTGCCAGGATGTGTCGGCCAAGTGCCAGCCGCCCATGGTTCAGCTGATGATGGCGGTCATGCGCGTCGCGGTGCATCACGTCGCCCGACACGAAGCGCGTGGCGAAACGCGCCACGCCCAGAAGCAGGATCCCGATCGCGAACAGCTCCAGCGCGATCACGATCCATTCCAGCCCCGTCGCCACCATGCCCAGGTGATCCGCCATGGAGGACATCGTCGTGTCAGTCATGCTGCCTCATCTGATGGCTGCCGGTTCATGCCGTTTCGGTCCGTTTAGGCAGGGAGTAGAGCAAGACGGCATCCGATGCACCTCCCAAGGTTCGACGGACATCGTCGCCCTGATGCCCGACGCCAATAGGTGGTCGCCTGTCCGCCCTCCGGCGCGGCCATTGGGGCGTCATTCACGACCGTTACAAGGAAAGCGTTACGGAAAAGGTCTGATCCCGAACCATTCAAACCCAACAGAAAATCCCGGCATTCCTGCCGGGATCGATCCTACTGCCTGAACTGTTGGCCGGTCATCAGGCCTGATCGCCATGCCCCTGCACGACCTGCGCGTGCTGGACGACCGTCCAGTCCTCATGGGCCTTCTGTCGATAGACGGATGTGCAGGTGGCGGTGAAGGTGGTGTCGCCCTTCTGCGCCTTGACCTCATAGCCGACGACGATCAGGCCCTCTTGGGGACGAGAGATATGGCGGTTCGAAAAGGCGACCTCGTCCCATTCCGGCGTGCCGGTGACGGCCTCGACCGCTGCCTCGTCGTGAAACAGATAGGGCGCATGGCTCAGCGCCATCACGCATTCGGGGTCGACCCGCTCATGGTACCGCCCTTCCGAGGCGCGCCACAGGCTTTCCTCAAAGTTCCAGACCCGTGTGTCATCCATCATGCATCTCCCGTTTGCGTTCCACCTCAACAGGAGGGATCGCAGCCGGTTCCCCGAAGGGCGGCACAGTGTCGTGATGATGACAGGGGGCGTTTCGGTGATCGCGGATGGATCAATCGGCAATCCCGTCCCGCACGCGTCGCGTACAAAACCGGTTCGGGTAGATAAACAACCGGGGAAAGAACCTAAAACACCGCCAATCAACGTCCCCGGTTGTTATGTACCTTATGCCTGAAATTGATTGACCAGTCAGCCTATCTGTTTCGACAGGGTGGGGTGATCGCATATCGGACGGCACCAACAAGACCGGCCCCCGGAAACGGGACCGGGGGCCGCTGCAGGGGCCTGATCCACCCGCCTAATGAAGGCTGAGAGGAGAGGGAACTCGCTGATCGGGCAAACCCTGCACATACACTTTACGGGCGGGGTCCGGAAAAGTTTCACCCTATGCGGTCAAGATCTCCTAGAGCGACAGATCCTCGATGATCTCGGCCCGCACGCCCTTCAGCGGGTCGTCCTCGGTGTGCTGGACAAGATAGTCATAGGCCGCCTGATGGCTGTCGAATGCCATGGGCGCGTCGGTCGCGGTGAATCCGTCGCCTGCCTGCGACAGCTTCATGTGCGGGGCGGCGCCCAGGGCGATGACGAATGTCTGCATTCTGCTCTCTCCGGTCCGGGATGGTGGGGGCGGGCATGGCTGCGGCCCGCCGATCCCTGCTGCAACGCACGCCGGGCGGAAATGGCGCCGACCGTCATGCGGTCGGCACGGTCCCCCCGTCGATCACGTATTCCGTGCCGGTGATGCTGGCGGCGCGATCGGACGCCAGGAACGCGATCAGGTTGGCCACCTCGGCGGGCCGGGACGGGCGGCCCAAGGGGATGCCGCCAAGGCTGTCCATGATGATCCGCCGGCCCCCGTCCAGGTCCGTTCCCGCATCCGCCGCCACGCGTTCTGCCAGCCGGACCGAGGCCTCGGTCTCGATCCACCCCGGCGCCACGCGGACCACGCGCACGCCATGGGGCGCGACCTCCTTGGACAGGCTCTTGCTGTAGACCGAAAGGGCGGCCTTGGCGCTGGCATAGGCGGTCGTGGCCTCGGGCAGGGGCAGCAGCGCCTGGATCGAGGTCACGTGGATCACCACCCCCGACCCCTGCGCGACCATGCCGGGCACCAGCGCGCGGTCCAGACGCAGCGCGGGCCGCAGGTTCAGGTCCAGTTCGGCCTCCCACTCCGCCTCTCCCAGGGTGGCAAAGCCGCCGCCGGGGGCGGACGATCCGCCCAGCATGTGCACGATGATGTCGACGCCACCCATCCGATCCCGCACGGCGGCCGCGACGCTGTCGCATCCCGCCAGGGTGGTCAGGTCGGCGGCGACGAACAGGTCGTCCGGCAGGTTGGCGGCCTTGCGCGCCGTGGTCAGCACCCGCGGCCAAGGTCGCGAAACAGCGCCACCGTGGCCGCGCCCGCGCCCTGCGTGCCGCCGGTGATCAGGGCGCGCTTGCCCTGCAGCGTCAGGAACCCAGTCATGCCCCGATCTCCAATGCGGTGATGCGATCGTCGGACAGCGCGAAGGCAAAGCGCAGCATGGCCGGGCTGCCGGGGAAATCGCCGGTGACGGTGGCGCGGACGAAGGTCCTGCCATCGGCCTGGGTCATGTCGATCGGTTCGGCATGGTGGCGGTACTTGGCCTTGGCGGCCAGCCACCAGTCGCGGATCTGCCGCGGCCCGTGATGGTCGCGACCTTCGTCGTGGACCACGGCATCGTTGGCAAAGGCGGCGGCCAGGGCGTCGCCATCCTGGGGTGCGCGGGCGGTGAAATAGGTGCGGATCGGGGGCGGCATCTGCATGGGACGTCCTTTCATGTCTGCTGCCCCCAACATAGCGCTGGACGGTCATGCGGATAATCGGGATAGATCGGCATCTGGTAATGACAGGATCGGGACAGTGGGCGTCGTGCGATGGATGGAGGGCTGAAGGCGCTGGAGGCAGTGCTGGCCATCGCGCGGCGCGGGTCATTCCGGGCAGCGGCGCTGGACCTGGGCATGTCGACGACCGCCCTGTCGCACAGCATCGCGCGGCTGGAGGCGGCGCTTGGCGTCCGCCTGTTCAACCGCACCACCCGCAGCGTGTCGCTGAGCGATGCCGGCCGCGCCTTTGTCGCCCGCATCGGCCCCGCGGTGACCGAGATCCGCACCGCGATGGAGACCGCGCAATCGCAAGGGACGACCCCCTCCGGCCTGCTGCGCATCAACGCATCCGTCCAGGCGGGGCGCGAGGTGGCGCCGCTGGTCCTGGCCTTCCTGCGCCGTCACCCGCGGATGCAGGTCGATCTTGTCACCGAAGGGCGGCTGGTCGACATCGTGGCCGAAGGGTTCGACTTGGGCCTGCGCCCTGCGGACCTGGTGCCGCGTGACATGATCGCCCTGCCCGTGGGGCGGCCGCAGCGCCATGCCGTCGTCGCATCGCCGGATTGGATCGCGGCACATGGTACGCCCCTGACGCCCGCCGATCTGCCGCCGGCGGAGTGCATCCGGGTGCGGCTGCCCAACGGCGCGCTGCTGCGCTGGCCGTTCCAGCGCGGCGCCGAGGTGGTGCAGATCGAGGCCCAGGGCCGCCTGACCCTGGACGAGGCCGCCATCGCGCGCGCCGCGGTGCTGGATGGCGCCGGCATCGGGTTCTTCATCGAACAGGACGTGGCCGATGACATTGCTGCCGGGCGGATGGTGCGCCTGCTGGCCGATTGGACGCCGCCACGGGCGCGGTTCAGCCTGTACTATCCGGATCGGCGCAATCCGTCGGCGGGGTTTTCGGCGTTCCTGGCCATGGTCCGCGACGCGGGGCGTGCGTGATGGTCCGCGGTCCTATCGCGGCCGCAGCCCGTCCAGGAACACGTCCAGCAGCAGGCCGGCCCGCGCCGGGTCCGCGCCGGGACCATAGCTGAGGCTGAGCAGCACCCGGATCAGGTCGTCCGCCGTGACCGTGCCGCGGACCTCTCCCGCGGCCACGGCGCGGTCGCGCAGCCCGCCCACGGCCGCCAGCATGCGCGCCGACTGTTCGGTGAAGAACGGCGCCTCCTTGTCCAGCACTGGGGCCATGGCCGCGACCATGCCCCGCTTGGTGGCCATCATGTCCAGCGCGGCGTGCATCCAGACGGGCAGGTCGTCGGCGCGGGCCAGTGCCTCCAGCGCCTCGACCTCGCCGGCATAGACGGCCTGGAACAGCGCCTCGCGCGTGGGGAAATGGCGGTACAGCGTCGCGATGCCCAGGCCCGCGCGCCGCGCCACGGCCTCCAGGCTGGCGGCGTCGCTGCGAAAGACCTCGCGCGCGGCGATCAGCAGGCGGTCGCGGTTGCGGGCCTGATCGGCCCGCGGCTTGCGCGCGACTGGCGTGTCTTCGCCCATTCCCCGACGTCTCCTTCATCGTTGTTGCGAAACGGAGGATGCCTCCGTATAGTGATGCCATGGCCGCCACCGGTCCGACTTCCCGATAGCTTACCGCCAACGAGGGAAAGATGACACAGACCCTGAACCTGACCATCAACGGAACCGCCCGGGCGATCGCCCTGGACGACCCGCGCGCGACCCTGTTGGACGTGCTGCGCGAACGCATCGGCCTGACCGGGACCAAGAAAGGGTGCGACCGCGGCCAGTGCGGCGCCTGCACCGTGCTGATCGACGGGCGGCGCATGAATGCCTGTCTGGCCTTGGCGCTGTCCCATGACGGGGCCAGCATCACCACGGTCGAAGGCCTGGCCCAGGGCGAGGACCTGCACCCCGTTCAGGCCGCGTTCATCCGCCATGACGGGTTCCAGTGCGGCTATTGCACGCCCGGCCAGATCATGTCCGCCGTCGCCCTGATCGCCGAGGGCGAGGCCGGGCTGGACCCCGAGCGCGTCCGCGAAGGGATGAGCGGCAACCTGTGCCGCTGCGCCGCCTATGCCGGCATCACCGAGGCCGTGCTGGACGCGACCCGCGTCATGACCGCCCGCGAGGACGCGGCATGAACCCGTTCGATTACACCCGCGCCGACACGCTGGAGGCCGCGGTGGGCGCCGATGGCGCGATCCTGGCAGGCGGGACGAACCTGCTGGACCTGATGAAGATCGGCGTGGCGACGCCATCGCGGCTTGTCGACATCTCGCGGCTGCCGTTGCGGGAGATCGACGACCATGACGGCGGCCTGCGCATCGGCGCGATGGTCAGCAATGCGGATCTGGCGCGCGACTCGCGCATCCTGGCCCGGTTTCCCGCCGTGGCCGAGGCGCTGCTGTCCGGCGCGTCCCCGCAACTGCGCAACGCCGCCAGCACGGGCGGCAACGTGATGCAGGCGACCCGCTGCAGCTATTTCCAGGACCCGCTGTCGCCGTGCAACCGCCGCGAACCCGGATCGGGCTGTTCCGCCATCGGCGGCGTGACCCGCAACCACGCGATCCTTGGCTGGTCCGACGCCTGCATCGCGACGCACCCGTCCGATCTGTGCGTAGCGCTGGCGGCCTTTGACGCGGTGGTCCATGTCGCAGGCCCGACCGGCACCCGCAGCGTGCCGATGGCCCTGTTCCACCCGCTGCCCGATGCGGTCGGCGTGCCGCCCGCCCTTTCGGCCGGAGAGGTCATCACCCATGTGACCCTGCCCGATCCCGGCGGCATGGCCCAACACGCCCGCTATCTGAAGCTGCGCGAGCGGACGTCCTATGCCTTTGCCATCGTCTCGGCCGCGGCGGGGGTCCATGTGGAAGACGGCCGGATCGTGGCCGCCCGCCTGGCCCTGGGCGGGGTCGCGGCCCGCCCGTGGCGCGCCCATGCCGCCGAGGCCGCCCTGATCGGCCAGCCCGCGTCCGGGGACGCCTTTGCCCATGCCGCCGCGCTGGCGGTGCAGGGTGCCGCGCCGTCGGGGGACAATGCCGCCAAGATCGTGCTGGCACAGCGGATCGCCCTGCGCGCGCTGATGCTGGCCGCACAGGGCACGCCCGACCGGATGCCGGCGCTTCCCGCCTCTGTCTTCAAAGGAGACGACCATGGCTGACATGACGACCACCCAGCAGCATGTGCGCTTGGGCTCGAACGCGGGTCAGCCGATGACCCGGCGGGACGGGCTGCTGAAGGTGACGGGCCGGGCGCCCTATGCGGCCGACCTGCGGCCCGAGGGCGTGCTGCATGCCGTCACCGCCGTCGCGGGCATCGCGCGGGGCACGGTCACGCATCTGGACACCGACGCGGCCATGGCGCATCCGGGCGTGGTCAGGGTTTATACCCCCGCGAACCGACCCCCGCTGGCGGTCCATCCCGACACCAAGATCCACGGCTTTGCCTGGAAGACCGAGGCGCTGCAGGACGACACGGTCCGCTATGCCGGCCAGCCCATCGCGCTGGTCGTCGCCGAGACGTTGGAGGCCGCGACTGAGGGCGCGCGCCTGCTGAACCCGCAGTATCGTACCGACCCGCCGCGGATCGGCCTGGACGGCGATGCGCCCTATGAGCCGGAGACCGTCAGCATCGGCCGCCCGCCGTCGCTGCAGGTGGGGGACATGGACGCCGTCCGCGCGCGGGCTGCCCACCATGTCGACACGGTGATCGAGACCGCGGCCCAGTATCACAACGCGTTGGAACCCCATGCCATCACCGCCCGATGGATCGGCGACCGGCTGGAGATCGACACGCCGAACCAGGCCATCGGCCTGCTCAAGCAAAGCTTTTCGGCCTATTTGGGCATCGATCCGGCGCAGATCGTGATCCGCAGCCCGTTCCTGGGCGGCGGCTTCGGGTCCAAGGCCATCCTCTACGGTGCCCAGCTGACGGTGGTCCTGGCGGCGCGGGACCTTGGCCGGCCCGTCAAGCTTGCCCTGCGGCGCGACCAGATGTACGGCCCGGTCGGCCACCGTCCCGCCACGCGCCAGACGCTGCGGCTGGACCTGGACGACCAGGGGCGCATCATGGCGCTGGACCATCACACGCTGGCCGTCGCCTCCAGCTTCGACGATTTCATCGAAAGCGCTTCGAACGCCTCGCACAGCGTCTATGCCACGACCGCGATGCGCACGACGCACAGCGCGGTGCGCGCCGATACCGGCACGCCCGGCCCGATGCGCGCGCCCGGAGAGGCGCCGGGATCGGCGGCCCTGGAGGTGGCCATCGACCAGGCGGCCCATGCGGTGGGCATGGACCCGCTGGCCTTCCGCCTGCTGAACTATGCGGAAACCGACCCGGCATCGGGGATGGCGTTTTCGTCCAAGGCGCTGCGCGAATGCTATGCGCGGGCCGCTGACCTGTTCGGTTGGGCCGACCGCCCGACCGCGCCGCGGCAGATGCGCCAGGGGCGGCTCCTCAAGGGCTGGGGCATGGGCACGGCGCAGTTTCCCTGTCCGATGTTCCAAGCCGCCGCGCATGCGACGCTTCGTGCCGATGGCAGCGCAGTGGTCGAAACCTCGGCCGCGGACATGGGGCAGGGCGCCTGGACCGCGCTGGCGCAGATCGCCGCCGACGGGCTTGGCATCGATGTCGACCGGCTGGAGTTCCGGTCGGGCCATTCCGACCTGCCCGATGCCGGGGTGGCGGGCGGATCGGGCCACACGGCCACGGCTGGCACGGCGCTGTTCAACGCGGGCGCCGACACGGTGCGGCAGTTGGCCGACATCGCGACGAAGGATCCCGGATCACCGTTGTTCGGGGCCGGCAATGCGGGCGTCACCGCGCGGGGCGGGCGCCTGTACCGCAACGACGACGACAGCCGCAGCGAGGCCTATGAGGACATCCTGGCGCGCGCCGGGCTGGACCTGCTTCGCGGAGAGGGCAGGGGCGCCCGCGAGGGCGAGCCGGAACGGGCGATGTTCTCTCATGGCGGGGTCTTCGCCGAGGTGCTGGTCGACCCGGACCTGGGCCAGATCCGGGTCAGCCGGCTGGTCGGTGCCTTTGCCGCCGGTCGCATCGTCAACCCGCATCTGGCGCGCAGCCAGCTGCTGGGCGGGATGATCTGGGGCATCGGCTTTGCGCTGCACGAGGAGGCGGTCCATGACCCGCGCACGGGGCGGTTCACCAACAACGACCTTGCCGGATATCACATCCCGGTCAATGCCGACGTGCCGCATGTCGAGGCGCTGACCGTCCACGAGGACGACGAGTTCGTGAACGCGCTTGGCATCAAGGGTGTCGGAGAGCTGGGCGTCACCGGCACGGTGGGCGCCATCGCCAATGCCGTCTGGCATGCGACCGGCATCCGCCCGACGCGGTTCCCGATCCATCCCGAAAGCCTGATCTGACGGAAAGGGCCGGCCCCGTGCAGGGGCCAGCCGCAGGGATCAGTTCGACTTGACCGCGGGCAGGTCGATGTTGATCTCAAGGCTGGACATGTTGTCGCCACGCTCCATGCGGACGTCGACATCCTTGTCGCCGATCGGCACGTGCTTGCGGATCGCCGCGACGATGTCGCGCTGCAGCATCGGCAGGTAATCCGCCTCGGCGGTGCCGCTGCTGCTGCGTTCATGGGCCAGAAGGATCTGCAGGCGGTCCTTGGCCGTCTGCGCGGTCGCGGGCGGGGTCTTCTTGCGGGCGAATCCGAACAGGTTCATGACGCCCGCCCGAACAGACGCTGGAACAGGCCCGGGCGGCGTTCGCCCTGGATGCGCATCTCGACCTGGGTGCCGGTCAGTCGGCTGACGGCGTCGTTATAGGCCTGGGACGCGGCGGAAGGGCCGTCCAGGGTGACGGGCGTGCCGACGTTCGACGCCTTCAGGATCGCCTTGCTTTCCGGCACGACGCCCAGCAGCGGGACGGCCAGGATCTCCAGCACGTCGTCGACGGTCATCATCTCGCCGCGGTCGACGCGCTCTTGGTCATAGCGGGTGATCAGGACCTGCGCCTTGATGGGCTCGGCGCCCTGGGTCTCGGCGCGCTTGGTCTGGCTGCTCAGCAGGCCCAGGACGCGGTCGCTGTCGCGCACCGACGAGACCTCGGGGTTGGTCACGACGACGGCCTCGTCGGCGAAATACATCGCCATCTGGGCGCCGTGCTCGATCCCCGCCGGGCTGTCGCAGACGACATAGTCGAATTCGGCCTTCAGCTCGTTCAGGACCTTCTCGACGCCCTCCTTGGTCAGGGCGTCCTTGTCGCGGGTCTGCGAGGTCGGCAGGATCGACAGCGTGTCGACCCGCTTGTCCTTGATCAGCGCCTGCTTCAGCTTGGCGTCGCCCTGGATGACGTTGATGAAGTCGAACACCACCCGGCGTTCGCAGCCCATCGTCATGTCCAGGTTGCGCAGACCCACGTCGAAGTCGATGACGACGGTCCGGAAGCCCTTCTTGGCCAGCGCGGCCGAGATCGCCGCCGACGATGTCGTCTTGCCCACGCCGCCCTTGCCCGACGTGATCACGATGACCCGCCCAAGGGGCGGGTTGGTCTTGGGTTCTGTCGTCATGCGATCACCTCCATGCAAAGTTTTTCATCCCTGAGATATATGTGCGTGCAGCGTTGGAGGGCCGCCGCATCCAGCGTCTCGCTGGTCTGGTAAAGGCCCGCGATGGCCACCAGTTCGGCGCTGAGGTTCTGACAGAAGATATGCGCGCCCTCGTCGCCATGACATCCCGCCATCGCGCGCCCGCGAAGCGTGCCATAGACATGGATGTTGCCCGCCGCCACCAGCTCGGCGCCCGACGCCACGGTTCCGATGATGGTCAGGTCGCCATGTTCGGCCATCACCCGCTGTCCGGACCGGACGGGCGCGTGGATGACGACGTTCTGGACCGGGGGCGGCACGTCGGCTGCAGCCGCGGCACCCGACGCGGCGGCGGCAGCGGCGGCCGCGCGGGGCAGCGGTGCGTCGCGTCCGGTGGTCACCGGGATAAGCCCGTGCCGGTCCAGCAGCGCCTCGTCCATGCCATGCGCGTTCTGGACGCCGAAGACCCGCAGTTCGCGGGTCCGTAGATGCGCCAGCAGGTCACCGATGCGGCCGTCCTCGCGCAGGCCGGGGGCGTTGGCCAGGTCCAGCACCATCGGCGCGCCGGCGAAGAACTGGGGCGTTGTGCGCAGCTGTTCGTCCAGCTGGGCATAGAAGGCCGGGTCCGGGCTGTCACGATCGATGCGCAGGACAAGCGCGGTCAGGAATCGACCGCGCACCTGAAAGGCGGCGACGGTGGCCGGCGCGCGATCATGCCGGTTCCGGGCGTATCGTTCTGACACGTCGAGGCTGCTCCTGCTCTGGGGCGGGTCGCGATTCGGTGCCGCGCCGCTTTTGTTGACCCTCCTCTTTCACGAACTGGCGGACAAAGGAAGAATCTCCGCGCATTTTCAGCAGGAACCCGCCGCCGGAATGGCCCGCCCAAGGCAGACAGGCGGTTCCCTGCCGACGCGCGCGACCCCCTGCGCCGCGATCGCGGCCGCCGCGCAGGGCCGGATCGGGTCAGATGCGCGCCTGCTGCCGCAGCGTGCGGACCTGTTCGGCCGTCAGATAACGACTGGCCGCCAGACCGTTATCGCCCTGCCAGCGGGCAATGGCGCTGCGGGTCGAGGGTCCGAACGCCCCGTCGGCGCGCCCGTTCAGATAGCCCAGGCTGATCAGCTGACGCTGGATCGCCACGCGTTCGTCGCGGGTCAGGCCCAGCAGCTCCTCGTCAATGGCAGCTGCGCGGTTCTCGGTCGGCGCCGGGTCGCGGCCTGCCGCATCGCTTTGCAGCGATCGGACCTGCGCGTTGGTGACATAGCCCGTCACCCGTTCGCCGGTGTCGCGCTGCCACATGCGGATCGCCTCGCGCGTGCCGGTGCCGAACAGGCCGTCCGCGCCCTTGGGGTCATAGCCCAGGGCGATCAGGTTGCGCTGGATCTGCACGCGCTGGCTGCGCGACAGGCGCAGGTCCAGTTCGGCCTGCGCCGCGGATGTCGCCGGATCGGCGGGGGCGGGGTTCGATGCGGCGGCCCCGTTCTGCAGCATCCGCGCCTGGTTGGCGTTCAGATAGCCGTTGCCCGGAAGCTGTCGGGAATCCTGCCAGGCCGCGATCGCGCGGCGCGTGCCGGACCCGAAGACGCCGTCGATCCCCGACCGATAGAAGCCAAGCGTCGCCAGCCGCCGCTGGATCGCCATGCGGCTGGCCCGCGACAGGCCCAGATCGGCCTCGGCCCGCGCGGCGTTGTTCTGCGCCACCGGCGCGCCGCCAAGGTTCGACAGCCGCTGGCGGGCCTCGCGCGCATGGGTGCCGTTCGGATAGGCGTCGAGATACTGGCGATAGGCCGCGGCAGAGCCGTTCTCGACCACGCCCTGCCACAGCGAGCTTTCCTGGGCGGCCTGCTGCTGTTCCAGCAGGGTCTTGGCGATCGTGCCGACCATCTCGCCCAGGTCGGTTTCCGCCATCGCGATCTGGCCGGGCAGGGCCATCGTGCCTGCCAGCATCGTGGAAATGATAAAGCGTCGCATCATGTCTGTCCTTCCCGCGCGGATCAAAGCCGTACTGTCAACGTGCGTGATACCCGAAATATTTCCCGCGGAACCGGCGAAGACGCAAAATAAAGCAGATGTGTCCGTTCGTGTCGGGACCGGAGGGCCCCCGCGCGACGCCTATCGCCGCGCGGCGGGACGGACCGGGGCGGGATCGCCGATGGCGGCGGCCTTGGCCTTGCCGCGCCACAGGATGAACAGGCCGGACAGCACGATCAGTCCCGATCCGACCAGCATCCCCACGGTCAGCGTCTCGTCGAACAGCGCGATCCCCAGGGCCGCGCCGAACAGCAGCCGGGTATAGCGGAATGGGGTCACGGCCGACACGTCCCCGGTGCGCATCGCCTTCATCAGGCAGGAATAGGCCCCGATGCCGATCAGGACGGTCGCCGACAGCAGCAGGGCGGCGCGCGCATCGGGCATCACGAAGCCCTGCCGCTGCCACAGGGAAAACAGCAGGCCGGCCACGGCCAGCGCCAGAAAGCCGTACAGCCCCAGGATCGCGGTGCTGAGGCTGCGGGGCGCGGCGCGACTGGCCAGGTCGCGGCCCGCAAAGCCCAGCATGCCGATCACCGCCAGCAGCGACAGGGCCGAGAACCCGCCCGTCCCCGGCCGCAGGATGATCAGCACGCCCAGCAGGCCCAGCCCGATCGCCGTCCAGCGCCGCCAGCCCACCCGTTCGCCAAAGATCAGGGCCGCACAGGCCACCACCACCAGCGGCGTCGCCTGCAGGATCACAGTCGCCGTGGACAGCGGGATCAGCGCCAGCGCCAGGACATAGAACAGCCGTCCCGTGATCTCGAAGAACACCCGGACCCGCATGGCCCGCGAGAGCACGTCCGGCGTCATCAGCGCGTCGCCCTGCGCACGGGCGATGATCGCGAACAGCGCCGCGCCGCCAAGGCCGAACAGCATCATGATCTGGCCCACGGGCAGCAGGTCCGACACTGCCTTGACCAACGCATCCTCCAGCGCAAAGGCCGCCATGGCGACGATCATCCATGCCGCGCCGATGGCGTTCAGCCGCGCGGGCGTGTCCGTCTTCAACATCGTGGTCCCCGCCGCTGCCTTGCGCCCTGCGCATAGGCGTCCCGGTCGCGATGTGCAAACCCCAACCATCTGTCGTCCACGGTACGAATGGAACGGAACCGGAACATGCGTATCGCGTTAACCATGCTGAAACACGAAAGGCTGTTCCCATGGACGATACCGATCCCAAATCCCATCCCGTCGACAACGCCGAAAAGGACCCGTCGGCCTGGGTCAGCGGCGATGATCCGATGACCGGCGCACAGGCGTCCTACCTCAAGACGCTCAGCGAGCAGGCGCACCAGCCCGACGCCTATGACGAGAGCATCAGCAAGGCCGAGGCGTCGACCCGCATCGATGCTCTGAAGGCCAAGCTGGACCTTGAATAAGACCGGGCTGCGGGCCGCGCTGGCCCGCAGCCTGATCCCGCCTGTCGCGGTCGTGCGGGAACGACCGGATCGCCGTCGCGTTGGCCGGCACCTTTTTCCCTGTTGATCGGACCTGAACCGTGCCCCTTCGCATCCTGGTTGTCGCCAGCGAGACCAAAGACCAGCGTGACGAACGGCGCCGCTATGCCAATACCGCTTCCGACGAAAGCTATGCCTTGGCGCTCAAGGCCTTGCGCGATGATCTCGAGATCGTTTCGACCTCCTGTGTAGAGAACGGCACGCAGATGAGCCTGCGCGATCTGGCGCAGTTCGACGGCATCGTCTTTGCCGGATCGCCGATCCAGATGCACCATGTCAGCGACGAGACGCGCCGTGCCTCCTCATTCATGCGATTGGTCTTCGATTCAGGGACGCCGTCCTTTGGATCGTGTGCGGGATTACAGATCGCGGCGGTGGCCGCCGGGGGCGCGACCGGCCCGCGACAGCCGGGCATAGAGGCCGCGCTGGCCCGCAACATCCTGACCACCGATGACGGTCGCGACCACCCCATGCTGGCCGGTCGCCCGCCGGTCTGGACGGCGCCCGCGATGCATTCCAGCATCGTGACGACCCTGCCGCCGGGCGCACGGGTGCTGGCCCGGAACGCCGACACCCCCGTCGAGGCAGCCGAGATCCGGCATGGCAACGGCGTCTTCTGGGGCGTCCAGTATCACCCCGAGATCACCTTGGCCGAGGTCGCGGCCTCGCTGCGCCGCCAAGCGTCCGACCTTGTCGATGCCGGGCTGGCCGCCAGCATCAAGGCGGTCGAGGATCATGCGGACAGGCTGCAGGCGCTCAGCGACGACCCCGCCCGCACGGATCTGGCCTGGCAGCTGGGCGTGGATGGTCAGGTGACCGACACGGCCAACCGCATTCGAGAGATCGGCAATTTCCTGTCCGCGCTTGAGGGGGACGCCCTGCGCCTGCCGCATGGGCGCTAACCCCGACTGCGGCCCGTAACATCGGGACGCGATGCCGCGGCGCGGAACGACGGTCGGGGGCAGGCGTTGGCCCCGGAACTCAGCCATTCGGACCGCATCCCATGCCAGACACCCCGCAGAACCCCCTTGCCATCGTGACCGGCGCCGATTCCGGCATCGGGCGAGCAACCGCCATCGCGCTGGCCAAGGCGGGCCATGACCTGTTGATCACCTATCGGTCGGACCGCGACGGCGCGTCCGAGACGGTATCCAAGATCACCCAGATTGGCCGCCGGGCACGCCATGTGCGTTGCGACCAAAGCGTCCCTGACGACATCGCCGCGATGTTCGCGGACCTGGATGACCAGGGGATCGCCGCGCGCGTGCTGGTCAACAATGCCGGCATCGACGCCAGCGGCACGCCGGCGGCACAGATGACCGACGATGACTGGCTCAAGACGATCGCCACGGATCTGACCGGTCCGTTCATGCTGTGCCGCGCCTTTGCCACCCGTGCCGTCAAGGCGGGGAACGGCGGACGGATCGTCAATGTCAGCTCGATCCACGAGGATACGCCACGCATCGGATCGGCCGCCTATGACGCCGCCAAGGGCGGGCTGCGGATGTTGACGCGCACGCTGGCGCTGGAACTGGCAGGCGATGCGATCACCGTGAACAACGTGGCGCCCGGCATGATCCTGACCCCGATCAACCAGGCGGCCAAGGACGACCCCGACCTGCGCCGCAAGATGGAGAAGAACATTCCCCTGGGCCGCGCGGGCGAACCGCACGAGGTCGCCGACCTGATCGCCTTTCTGGCATCGGACGCGGCGGCATACGTGACGGGGCAAAGCGTCTTCATCGATGGCGGGCTGTCGATCAACCTGGGGCAGGGCGCCTGATGGCGCGCGACGCCGCGGGCTATCTGCCCCTGTCCGATTATGCGGCGCTTGGCGACGGGCGCGGCGTGGCCCTGGCCGGTGCGGACGGGGGCATCGACTGGTGGTGCGTGCCGAACATGGACAGCCCGCCGCTGTTCGATCGCCTTCTGGTCGGTCACGACGTGCTGGAAAACGGCGCGCAGGGCGGCCATTTCACGATCACGCCGCGGGGGACGTTCTCGGCCACCCGGCGTTACCGGCCCGACAGCAACGTGCTGGAGACGCGGTTTCGCACCGATGACGGCGTGGCCGTGCTGATCGAAAGCCTGAACAGCTCCACCGCAGGACGGCTGCCTTGGGCGGAGCTGGCGCGACGCATTCAGGTCCTGGACGGGCGGATGAGCTTTGACGTGGTGCTGCAGCTGGGCCACCGGTCGGGCAAGCGCAGCCCCTACATGGCCAAGCGCGGCCCCTACGAGACGTTCCATGTCGGATCGGTGCTGGGCCTGTTCCTGCATGGCGAACAGCTGCAGATCGACCATCGCGGCGACGACCGGGTCGAGGCGCGGCTGGTCCTGACCCGGGGCCAGACCGAGGTCATCGCCATCGTCGCCGGCGCGAACGAGCCGCTGGTCGTGCCGCCCCTGTCCGACATCGACGCCCGCATCGACCTGTCCGACCAGGAATGGCGCGACTGGTGCGCCCTGATCGCGCCCGACCTGCCCGACCGCGATTTCCTGATGCGGCAGGCGCTGGCGCTCAAGGTGCTGCTCTATGCGCCCAGTGGGGCGATCGCCGCGGCGGCCACGACCTCGCTGCCCGAACGGATCGGGGGCGACAAGAATTACGACTATCGCTTTGCCTGGGTGCGGGACGCGGGCTACGTCATCGAATCCTTCCTGCACCTGGGGATCATGGCCGAGGCCAAAGCCGCGCTGACCTGGCTTTTGAACCAGCTTTGCGCGCATGGGGCCAAGGTCTGCTTTTCGCTGGACGGCGGCGTCGAGGAGGGCATGGAGGAGATCCCCGTTCCCGGCTATCGTGGATCCCGCCCGGTCCTGTCGGGCAACCGCGCGGCGCGCCAGCATCAGCACGGCATCTATGGCGACATCTTCGAGACGGTGTCGGCATTCGTGCGCGCCGGCGGCCTGATCGACGACCGCAGCGCCGAGACACTGTCGCATTTGGCCGATGAATGCGCCGACCGCTGGAAGCAGAAGGACAGCGGCATCTGGGAACTGCCGCAGCTTGAACATTACACGATGTCCAAGATCAGCTGCTGGCAGGCGCTGAACCGCGCGGTTGAACTGGCCGATGCCGGCCAGCTGCCCACCACCTGCCGCGACCGCTGGAGCCGCGAGCGCGCCCGCATCGCCGCCTGGATCGATGCGCATTGTTGGGACGCGGATATCGGCGCCTATGTCATGCATCCCGGCACCACGCGGCTGGACGCGGCGCTGATTCTGGCGGTGCGTTTCGATTACGACGGCCATGACCGTCTGCGCCGCACGCTGGATGCGATCGACGCGCAACTGGGCGCGGGCGGACACCTGCATTACCGATATACCGGGATGGACGCCGAGGAGGGGTGCTTTCTGGCCTGTTCGTTCTGGATGGTCGAGGCGCGCGTCCTGCTGGATCAGCGCGACAAGGCGCTTGCGCTGATGTCGGGGCTGCGCGCACGTATCGACGACGCGCCGGGCATCCTGCCCGAGATGATCGATCCTGACAGCGGCGAATGGCTGGGCAACATGCCCCAGGGTCTTAGCCATCTGGCGGCCTTGCAGGCCAGCTTGGCCCTGTCGCGCCACGCGCCGTGAAAGTTTTCAGGATGCCCCGCGGCTTGCGCGCCATCCGGTCGGTGCGCAGGAACCGTTCCCCCGGGGGGCCGCGTTCTATCAGCGAACGAACTGCTGCTGAAAGGAACGTCCCATGAAACTGGACGGAAAGAACATCGCCCTGCTGATCTCTCCCCGTGGAACCGAGGAGCCGGAGTTTTCCAAGCCGCTGGCCGCATTGCGCGACGCCGGTGCCAAGGTCACGGTCGTCAGCACCAAGACCGGCACCGCCAAGACGGTGAACGGCGATCTGGATCCCGGGTCGGATCACCAGGTCGACAGCGCGGTCGGGTCGGTCTCGGCCGGCGATTTCCATGGGCTGGTCATTCCGGGCGGCACCGTGGGCGCGGATACGCTGCGCGCGGACAAGGATGTGGTGGCCTTCGTCCATGACTTCTTCTCGCAGGGCAAGCCCGTCGGTGCCATCTGCCACGCCCCTTGGGTGCTGATCGAGGCCGGTGTGCTGAAGGGGCGGACCATCACCTCCTATCCCAGCCTCAAGACCGACATCACCAATGCCGGCGCCACCTGGGTGGACAAGGAGGTCATGACCGACAGTGGTCTGGTGA
The DNA here is from genome assembly GCF_000967735.1 of Paracoccus sp. S4493. Classification (NCBI taxonomy): domain Bacteria; kingdom Pseudomonadati; phylum Pseudomonadota; class Alphaproteobacteria; order Rhodobacterales; family Paracoccaceae; genus Paracoccus; species Paracoccus sp. S4493. The sequence continues at coordinate 15,516 of NZ_JXYF01000028.1, read as the reverse complement.
CCAGCCGCAACCCGGACGATCTGCCCGCCTTCTGCGCCAAGCTGATCGAGGAGTTCGGCGAAGGGCGCCACGAAGACCAAACCCGCAGCGCCTGAGGCATTACCTGCGCCCGTCATCCGTGACGGGCGCGTCTGCTGACCCATTTATGGTCAAGCCGCGTCCCATTGGGACGAAAAATTCAGGGCCCACCGGGCCTTATTTTTTTGCCACTGAGATGACGCAGCCACAGTGACGCAATCGTGCCACCGCCGGCATTGGCCGTTTTCCAAACCGTTGTCGCCGATCTGACAAGATCAGCACAGGGTCCGTGCTTCCTGTTATCGACACCATATCCCCCGGCTCCGATCCGCGGAACGGCGCCCATCGCGGGAAAAGCTGAACGAAGGGCTTGCCGAATCTTCCCGGCGGACACACGGTCGCACGGCGTCGTGAACGCATCGAGTGGTGTCCGGGCCCCTCTGACGAAAGTGGCGGCGCTTTCGTGATGTCGGCACCTGTTTTCGGATTCACCGCCTGGACTTTTCCTCATGACACAGGACACCCTATCCACCGCGCAAAAGCGCCCGGTCCTTTCCTATCTGAAATGGGCGATCATCGTCACCTTCCTGGGCCTGGCCCTGGGCGCGGTGCTGGGATGGCAGACGACCGGCACGCTTGGGGGCATGCTGTCGATCCTGTTCATCGTCACGGTGCTGGCGGTGCTGGAGATCTCGTTATCCTTCGACAACGCCATCGTGAACGCCAACAAGCTCAAGGACATGCAGCCGGTCTGGCAGCGCCGCTTCCTGACCTGGGGCATCCTGATCGCCGTCTTTGGCATGCGGATCGTGTTCCCGCTGCTGATCGTGGTGATCGCGGCGGGCATCGGCCCGTGGCAGGCGCTGGTGCTGGCCGCCAGCCAGCCCGATGAATACGCCCGCATCATGCATGACGCGCACCTGCCCATCGCCGCCTTCGGGGGGACGTTCCTGATGATGGTCGGGCTCAGCTTCTTCTTCGACCACGAAAAGGACGTGCACTGGGTCGGCTGGATCGAACATCACATGGCCAAGTACGCCTCGATCCGCGGGGTCGAGGTCGCAGTGGTCCTGCTGTTCGTCCTGGGCTTCTCGCATCTGCTGGAGGGTGCGGAACGCACGACCTTCTTCACCGCCGCGATCTGGGGCCTGATGACCTTCCTGCTGGTCGAGGTTCTGGGCGGGCTGCTGGACAGCACGCAGGAGACCCTGCACGGTGCCGCCAAGGGCGGTCTGGGCGCGTTCCTGTACCTTGAGGTCCTGGACGCGTCCTTCAGCTTCGACGGCGTGATCGGTGCCTTCGCGCTCAGCCAGAACCTGTTCGTGATCGCGATCGGCCTGGGCATCGGGGCGATGTACGTGCGGTCCATGACCATCATGCTGGTCGAGAACAGCACCCTGTCGGAATACCGCTATCTGGAACACGGCGCCTTCTATGCGATCATCGCGCTGTCCGTGGTGATGTTCGCCCAGTCCCTTGTCCACATCCCCGAGGTCATCACCGGCCTGGGCGGTGCGACGCTGATCGGCATCTCGCTGTGGTCGTCGATCCGCTGGAATCGGCACGAGGCACAGCTCGCCGCCCAGTGACGACGCACCCTGCGGCCGCGCCCGACGCGGCCGCAGGAACGGCATGAATGGCGCGCCATCATTTATGTCGCAATTTCATCGTTCGAACGGGAACGATGGCGTGATCGGTGGGTTCGGCAGACGGACCACTGATCACAAGGGCGCATCCCATGGCCACAGTTTCGCGTTCCGGCCTGTCGGACAGCTCCCTGCTGGGTCTGGCGATCCTGAATTTCTTCCTGGCGGATGCGCGGGACGGGCTTGGGCCGTTTCTGGACGCCTTTCTGGCGACGCGCGGCTGGTCGCCGCTGACCCTGGGGGCGATCGCGACGGTCGGTGGGCTGATCGGCCTTGCCCTGACCCCGTTCGCGGGGGCGCTGGTCGACAGGTCGCACTGGAAACGTGCGCTGATCGCCGGCCCGGTGATCGTCATCACCGCGGGGGCGCTGCTGACGCTGCTGGTGCCTGATCCGGCCGTGGTCTGGGTCGGTACCATCGCCACCGCGGTGCTGGGCGTAGTCATCGCCCCCGCCCTGGCAGGGCTCAGCCTGGGGCTGGTCGGGCAGCGCGCCTTCCCGCGCCAGATCTCGCGCAACGAATTCTGGAACCACAGCGGCAACCTGGCATCGCTGATGGCGATCTATCTTGCCGTCAGCCTGTTCGGAGAGTTCTCGGTCGTCTGGCTGATGATCGTGACGGCGCTTGGGGCGCTGATCGCGCTGCGGATGATCCGCCCGGACCGGATCGACCATGACGTGGCGCGCGGCATGGTCGGGGGCCAGGGTACGGACGACCATGCCCGGCCATCCGGCCTGTCGGTGCTGTGGCACAACCGCGGCCTGATCCTGCTGGCGCTGGTGATGATGCTGTTCCATTTCGGCAATGCCCCGATGAGCCGGTTGATCGCGCAGGAATTCTCGATCCAGTTGGGAACGCCTTTCCGCACGACGGCGCTGATCACCGGGGTCGCACAGGCGACGATGATCGCGGTGGCCGCGGCGACCCCGTGGCTGATCCGGCGTCTTGGGTTGCAGTCGTGCTTTCTCATCGCACTGTGCGCGCTGCCGCTGCGCGGCGTCCTGGCGGGGATGGTCCCGGATTTCTGGGTCGTGGTTCCGGTGCAGATGCTGGACGGGATCGGCGCCGGCATGCTGGGCATCCTGACCCCGGTTGCCGCGGAACGGCTGCTGGCCGAGACCGGGCGGTTCAATCTGGGCTTTGCGACGGTGATGACCGTGCAGGGGGTCGGGGCGACCTTCTCCAACGTCTTCGCCGGCTGGATCGTGTCTGGCCACGGCTATGGCATGTCCCATTTCATCGGCGCGGGCGTGGCCCTTGCGGCCTTGGCGGTGTTCCTGCTCTTCAGCCGGACCATCGCACCCGGGTCCCAGCCCGCGGACTGAACGCGCAGGGGGATGGCCTGATGCGTTGACTTTTGATGGTGAAAAGAACAAAACAGGAACTTACAGCCCTGTTTTGGTAACCCCATGTCTGCCTCCTCCGCCACGCTTTCCGCGCTTCGCAGTCGCATCTCGCATCTCGAGGGGCATGTGCAGGCCCATGCGGTGCTGCCCTTCGGGCTGCCCGAGCTGGACCGCCGCCTGCCCCAGGGCGGGCTGGCCCTAGGCTGTCTGCACGAGGTCGCAGGCAGCGGTGCGGGCGCCGATGACGGGGCCGCGGCCGCCTGCTTCGCGGCCGGCATCGCCGCGCGCCTGCCGGGTCAGGTCCTGTGGTGCGTGACGCGGGCGGACCTGTTCGCGCCGGGCCTGGCGCAGGCCGGTCTGACCCCCGACCGGGTCATCCATGTCGAGGCCGGGGACGAGACATCCGTCCTGGCCTGCATGGAGGAGGGGTTGCGCCATGGCGGCCTGGCCGCCGTCGTGGCCGAGATCGGGCGCCTGTCCATGACTGCCTCGCGCAGGCTGCACCTGGCGGCCAAGAACACCGGCACCACGGGCATCGCGCTGCGCCGCTGGCGGTGGCTGGCGGATGCCGACGACTTTGGCCAGCCCACCGCGGCGATGACGCGCTGGCGCGTGTCGGAACGCCCCTCAGCCGCGCTGCCGGTGCCGGGCCTTGGCCGTGCGCTGTGGTTGGTGGAACTGATGCGCGCACGGGCGGGCGAGACCTTCGATCTGGAAGTGGAGGCATGCGATGGCACGGGTCATCTCGGTCTGCCTGCCGATGTGGCCGATCGACCGGCTGCGGCGGGTGGGCGATACGCCTTCGGATAGCGCGCCGCTGATCCTGTCGGGCCGGGCGGGCAGCCGCCGGGTGGTCACCGCCGCCTGCGACCGCGCGCTGGCGCTTGGGCTGCGGCCGGGCATGCCGGTCAGCAAGGCGCAGGCGATGATCCCCGACCTGCGCGTCGAGCCGGCCGACCCGGATGCCGACATGGCGGCGCTGGAACGGCTGGCCCTGTGGCTGATGCAGCGTTTCGCGCCCATCGTCGCGGTCGATCCGCCCGACGGGGTGGTGATCGACGCGACCGGCACCGACCATCTGCACGGCGGAGAGGACGCGATGCTGCAGGCGATCCTGGGCCGGCTGACCCTGTCGGGCATCGTCGCGCGGCTGGCCATGGCCGACACGTGGGGCGCGGCCCATGCCCTGGCCCGCCACGGCACGAACCTGCCCATCGTCGCGACCGGCGACATGCAGGCGGCGCTGGCGGCGCTGCCTTTGTCCGCGTTGCGCCTGCCGCCCGCCATCGTCGGCGGGCTGCAGGATCTGGGCTTTGCGACCATCGCGGATCTGATCGCGGTGCCGCGCGCGCCGCTGACCCGCCGGTTCGGACCTCAGGTGATGCGCCGCCTGGACCAGGCTCTGGGCAGCCTGGGCGAACCCGTGGACCCGCTGCGCCCTGCCGACTTGGTGACCGCACGCCGTGCCTTTGCCGAACCGATCGGCGCGGCCGAAACCATCGCCCGCTATATCGACAAGCTGGTCCGCGATCTGTGCCGCCAGCTGGAGGCGCGGGGCCTGGGCGCGCGGCGGCTGGACCTGATCTGCTGGCGGGTGGACAGCCGCGCCCAACCCGTGCGCGTGGGCCTGGCCGCGCCCCTGCGCGACCCCGCACGCCTGGTGCGCCTGTTGTGCGACAGGATCCCCACCATCGATCCGGGCTTCGGGATCGAGATCATGTCCCTGACCGCGACCCTTGCCGAACCCCTGGCCCCGCGCCAGACCGACAGCCTGCTGGAACCCGCGGCTCCCGACATGTCCAGCCTGATCGACAGCTTGACGAACCGGGTCGGCGCGCGCGCCGTCTATCGCCTGGCGCCGGTGGCCAGCGACGTGCCCGAACGGTCGGTCACCCGCGTGGCCCCGATGAGCGTCATCGCCGATGGCTGGCCCGACCACTGGCCGCGCCCCTCGCGGCTGCTGGCGCGGCCCGAACCGATCGACACCATGGCCCTGCTGCCCGACCACCCGCCCCGCTGGATCGTCTGGCGCGGCGCCCGCCACGACGTCGAGGGCGCCGACGGGCCGGAACGCATCTTCGGCGAATGGTGGAAGCGCGATGCCGAAACCCGCGCGGTGCGCGACTATTTCCGCATCGAGGACCAGGCCGGGCGCCGGTTCTGGATCTTTCGCCAGGGCGACGGAGAGGACGTGACCACCGGGTCCCACAACTGGTTCCTGCACGGTGTCTTCGGATGAGCTATGTCGAACTGCAGGTGACCTCGCATTTCTCGTTCCTGCGCGGGTCGTCCTCCGCGCAGGAGCTGTTCGCCACCGCGGCGCTGATGGGCATGCGGGCGCTGGCCGTCACGGACCGCAACAGCCTGGCGGGCATCGTCCGTGCGTTCGAGGCGTCCAACGACACCGGCGTGCGGCTGATCGTCGGCTGCCGCCTGGACCTGCGCTGCGGCATGTCGGTGCTGGTCTATCCGATGGACCGCGCGGGCTATGGCCGACTGTGCCGTCTGCTGTCCCTGGGCAAGGCGCGGGCGGGCAAGGGGGCGTGCCACCTGGACTGGGCCGATGTGGCGGACCACGCCCAGGGCCTTCTGGCAGTGTTGGTCCCCGACATGGCCGATGACGACTGTGCGCTGCGCCTGCGCCGGATGCGCGACGTCTTCGGCGATCGCGCCTATCTGGCGCTGACCCTGCGGCGGCGGCCCAACGATCCGCTGCGCCTGCATCGGCTGTCCCTGCTGGCCGCACGGGCCGGAGTGCCGACGGTGGTCACCAACGACGTGCTGTTTCATGACCCCGACTGCCGCATCCTGCAGGACGTGATGACGGCGATCCGCCACAACACGACCGTCGACGCCTTGGGCTTTCGCCGCGAACGCCATGCCGACCGCCACCTGAAGACCCCGGCCGAGATGGCGCGCCTGTTCGCCCGCTATCCCGATGCGCTGGCCCGCAGTGCCCAGATCGCCGACCGCTGCCGATTTTCGCTCAAGGAGTTGCGCTATCAGTACCCCGAGGAACGCCCCGATCCCTCGGTCAGCCCGCAGCAGACGCTGGAGGCGCTGACCTGGCAGGGCGCGGCCGTCCGCTATCCGGACGGGACCCCGCCCAAGGTCGCGGCGACCCTGCGCCACGAACTGGCCCTGATCGCCAAGCTGGAATACGCGCCCTATTTCCTGACCGTGAACAACATCGTCCGCCACGCCCGCAGCCAGGGGATCCTGTGTCAGGGGCGGGGGTCGGCGGCCAATTCCGCGGTCTGCTTCGTGCTGGGCATCACGGCGATCGACCCCCAGGGCGGCAACCTGCTGTTCGAGCGCTTCATCAGCGAGGAACGCCACGAACCCCCCGACATCGACGTGGATTTCGAACACGAGCGGCGCGAGGAGGTCATCCAATGGATCTATCGCACCTATGGCCGCGATCGCGCCGCGCTGACCGCGACCGTGATCCGCTATCGCACCAAGGGCGCGCTGCGCGACGTGGGCAAGGCCCTGGGCCTGCCCGAGGACGTGATCCGCGCCATCTCGGGCCAGATCTGGGCCTGGTCCGAGGACGGCGTGCCCGAAACCCTGCTGCGGGAGCTGAACCTGAACCCCGCCGACCGCCGCATGCGGCTGACGCTGGACCTGGCGGCGCGGCTGCGCGGCACGCCCCGGCACCTGTCCCAGCATCCCGGCGGCTTCGTCCTGACGCAGGACCGGCTGGACGAGCTGGTCCCGATCGAACCGGCCGCGATGCAGGACCGCCAGATCATCGAATGGGACAAGGACGACATCGACGCGCTGAGGTTCATGAAGCTGGACGTGCTGGCCCTGGGGATGCTGACCTGCATCGCGCGCTGTTTCGCCCTCTTGGACCGCCACAAGGGCCTGCGGCTGGACCTGGCCACGATCCCGGCCGACGACGAGGCGACATTCGACATGATCTGTCGGGCCGACACGCTTGGCATCTTTCAGATCGAAAGCCGGGCGCAGATGTCGATGCTGCCGCGGCTGAAGCCGCGCAGCATCGCGGACCTGACCATCCAGGTGGCCATCGTCCGGCCCGGCCCGATCCAGGGCGACATGGTCCATCCCTATCTGCGCCGCCGCGCCGGGCTGGAGGCGGTGGTCTATCCCAAACCGGAACTGGAACAGGTGCTGGGCCGCACCTATGGCGTGCCGCTGTTTCAGGAACAGGCGATGCGCATCGCCATCGAATGCGCGGGCTTTACCCCCGGCCAGGCCGACATGCTGCGCAAGTCGATGGCGACCTTCAAGCTGACCGGCGGGGTGTCGGCCTTTCGCGACCGCGTCATCGAGGGGATGATCGCCAACGGCTATGATCCCGAATTCTCGGAAAAGATCTTCCGCCAGCTGGAGGGGTTCGGCAGCTATGGCTTTCCCGAAAGCCATGCGGCCAGCTTCGCGTTGATCGCCTATGCCTCGGCCTGGCTGAAATGCTGGCATCCCGACGTGTTCTGCGCGGCGCTTCTGAACAGCCAGCCGATGGGGTTCTATGCCCCGGCCCAGATCGTGCGCGATGCGCGCGATCACGGCGTGGCGATCCGCCCCGTCTGCATCGCGCTTTCGGACTGGGACTGCACGCTGGAACCGGCGGGGCAGGGGTTCGCCGTCCGCTTGGGTCTGCGCATGGTCAGGGGGCTGGCCGAAACCCATGCCCACGCCATCGTGGCCGCCCGGCCCGCCGCCACGGCCCAGGACCTGTGCCGCCGCGCGGGCGTGCCCGCCGCCGCCCTGACCCGCATCGCCGAGGCCGACGGCTTTCGCCCGACCTATGGCCTGGCGCGTCGCGAGGCGCTGTGGGCCATTCGCGGCCATCAGCCGGACCTGCCGCTGTTCGCCGCCATCCCCGCCCCGGAACCCGCCGTCGCCCTGTCCCCCATGCCCGCCGGACGCGAGGTGGTCCAGGATTACGCCCATACCGGCGTCACCCTGCGCCGCCACCCGCTGTCCTTCCTGCGCGACAGCCTGACCCGCCGCCGCATCCGCCCCTGTGCCGAGGCGATGGCCAGCGCCGACCGCCGCTGGATGCATGTCGCGGGGCTGGTGCTGGTCCGTCAGCGCCCCGGATCGGCCAAGGGCGTGATGTTCATCACCCTGGAGGATGAAAGCGGCATCGCGAACCTGGTGCTGTGGCCCAAGGTCTTCGATCGGCACCGGCGCATCGTCCTGGGTGCGGGCATGATCGGGGTCGAGGGCCGCGTCCAGCGCGCCGGAGAGGTGGTCCATCTGGTCGCCCACCGCCTGACCGACATGTCGGCAGAGCTTGCCTCCGTCGGTCGGCAGGGCGCCTTTCCGCTGCCGCACGGCCGCGGCGACGAATTCCACCGCGGCGCGCCGCCCCCCGATCCGCGCAGCGAGGGCCCCAAGCCCCGCCAGATCTATGTCCGCGACCTGCCGCGTGACGGGATCACCGTGAAGACCCGCGATTTCCGCTGACGGTCCGGTCCTTGCGGGGCCATGACGTTTCTGTATAACATGAAGTATGGAAAAGAACCGCACCCTGGACGTCCTGTCCGCGCTGGCCCATGACATCCGCCTGGATGTCTTTCGTCTGCTGGTGCAGGCGGGGCCCGCGGGCATGGCGGCCGGCGACATCGCCACGCGGCTGGACATCCGCCCGAACACGCTGTCGAACAACCTGACCATCCTGACCGCCGCGGCCCTGGTCCGGTCGGTCCGCGAGGGGCGCTCGATCCGCTATTTCGCGCGAATGGACACGATGGGCGGCCTGCTGGGCTTTCTGCTGCAGGACTGCTGCGGCGGTCGCCCCGACCTGTGCCAGCCGGTACTGGACCAGATCGCCCGCACTTGCGGGCCCATGACACGCACGGATGCCGCCCCATGACCGAACCGTCCCCCGCACAGCCCAGCCCCCTGGGCGTGTTCGAACGCTGGCTGACCCTGTGGGTCGCGCTGGCGATGATCGCCGGGCTGGCGCTTGGCGCATTGGCGCCCGGCGCCGTGCAGGCCATCGCCGCGGCCGAGGTCGCCTCGATCAACCTCGTCGTCGCGGTGCTGATCTGGGCGATGGTCTATCCGATGATGGTCAGCGTCGATTTCGCGGCCATCGGCGGCGTCGCCCGGCAGCCCAGGGGCCTGCTGATCACGCTGGTGGTGAACTGGCTGGTCAAGCCCTTCACGATGGCGCTGCTGGCGGTGCTGTTCTTCGATCACGTCTTCGCCCCCTGGATCGCGCCGCAGGATGCGCAGCAATATATCGCCGGTCTGATCCTGCTGGGCGCCGCGCCCTGCACGGCGATGGTCTTTGTCTGGTCGCAGCTGACACGGGGGGACGCGACCTATACCCTGGTGCAGGTGTCGGTGAACGACTTGATCATGGTCGTGGCCTTTGCCCCCATCGTGGCCCTGCTGCTGGGCGTGACCGACATCGCGGTGCCATGGCAGACGCTGGTCCTGGCAACCGTCCTCTATGTGGTGCTGCCGCTGGCGGCGGGCCTGCTGACGCGGCGCGTCCTGCGCGACCCCGCCCGGATCGAGGCGTTCTCGGCGCGGGTCAAGCCCCTGTCGGTCCTGGGGCTGATCGCGACGGTCGCGATCCTGTTCGGCCTGCAGGGCCGGACCATCCTGGACCGCCCGGCCATCATCGCGCTGATCGCCGTGCCGATCCTGATCCAAAGCTATCTGATCTTTGCCATCGGCTATGGCGCGGCCTGGCTGATGCGCGTGCCGCACCGCATCGCAGCCCCCTGCGCGATGATCGGCACGTCCAATTTCTTCGAACTGGCGGTCGCGGTCGCCATCAGCCTGTTCGGCCTGAATTCCGGCGCCGCGCTGGCCACGGTGGTCGGCGTGCTGGTCGAGGTGCCGGTGATGCTGTCCCTGGTCGCCTTCGCCAACCGCACGCGGGGGCGGTTCCCGGACCCTTTTTCAGCCCCCGCACCGAAAGGACCCGCCCGATGACCGATGCCGCGACCCTGAACCCCGATGCCTTTCGCCCGGTCCGGGCCGCCGACCTGGTGCCCGCCGCCCGCAGCAGCCATCCGACACGGATCCTGATGCTGTATGGATCGCTGCGCGAGCGCAGCTTCTCTCGCTTCGCGACAGAGGAGGCCGCCCGCATGCTGACCGCCCTGGGGGCCGAACCGCGGATCTTCGATCCCCGCGGCCTGCCCTTGGCCGATGCGACCGAGGCCGACCATCCCAAGGTGGCCGAACTGCGCGACCTGGTCGGCTGGTCCGAGGGGATGGTCTGGTGTTCACCCGAACGCCACGGCGCGATGACCGGGGTGATCAAGACGCAGATCGACTGGATCCCGCTGTCCCTGGGCGGCGTGCGCCCAACGCAGGGCAAGACGCTGGCGGTGATGCAGGTCTGTGGTGGCAGCCAAAGCTTCAACACCGTGAACCAGCTGCGCATCCTGGGCCGCTGGATGCGGCTGCTGACGATCCCGAACCAGTCCTCGGTCGCCAAGGCATGGGACGAGTTCGACGACGACGGCCGCATGAAGCCGTCCCCCTATCACGACCGCATCGTGGACGTGATGGAGGAACTGGTGCGCTTTACCCTGCTGACCCGCGACATCCGCGATCAACTGGTCGACCGCTACTCGGAACGTGTCGAAAGCCACGAGGCGCTGTCGCGGCGGGTGAACCAGGGCCAGGCGGTCTGACGGGTCGTGCGGGCTTGACGGTGCCGCCGGGGTTGCCGACAGTCGGTCCGACCCGATCCTGGAAGGCATCCCATGGCACTGAAGATAGCGGTTCTTGACGACTACGCCGACGTGGCGCGCCGATATGCCGACTGGCCGCAGGGCGACGATGTCACGGTCTTTCACCGCACGATGACCGACCCTGCCGAACTGGCCGCGACGCTGGCGCCCTTCGACGTGCTGTGCGTCATGCGGGAACGGACGCCGCTGGACGGCGCCCTGATCCGCGCCCTGCCGAACCTCAAGCTGATCGTGACCACCGGGGCCCGCAACCTGTCGATCGACGTGGCCGCCGCGCAGGAACGCGGCATCACCGTCTGCGGCACGCAATCACGGGGGACGACCACCGCCGAATTCGTGATGGCGCTGATGCTGGCCCTGACGCGGCGCATCGTCCCCGAGGCCAATTCCGCCGCCGCCGGGGGCTGGCAGACGGGCATGGGCCGCGACCTGTCCGGGCTGACGCTTGGCATCGCGGGCTTTGGCCGTATCGGGCGCCAGGTCGCCACGCTGGCGCGGCCCTTCGGGGTCGAGATCCTGGCCTGGTCGCGCAGCCTGACGGCGGACCGGGCCGCGGCCGACGGGGTGCGCCACGCGCCCGACCTTGATGCGCTGCTGCAAGGATCGGACATCGTGTCGATCAACCTGGTGCTGTCCGACACGACGCGCGGCCTGTTCGGGGAACGGGAACTGGCGCTGATGCGTCCCGACGCGCTGCTGCTGAACACCTCGCGCGGGCCGATCGTGCAGGTGGATCCGCTGCTGGCGGCGCTGCGCGCGGGACGCTTGGGCGGTGCCGCGCTGGACGTGCATGACGTCGAGCCGCTGCCCGACGGGGCGCCGGTCCTGGATCGCGACCTGATCGACAGCGGGCGGCTGCTGGTCACGCCGCATCTGGGCTATGTCAGCGACCAGACGTTCCGGATGTTCAACCGCCAGACCGTCGAGGCGGTCGAGGCCTGGAAGGCCGGCCGGCCGATCCGCGTCATGGGGGGCGGGCCGCAGGCTACTCCGTCAACCTGATCGAATATTCGTCGGCCAGCCATTCCAGCACGAAGCGGCGGGTGTCGTCGTCGATGCGCGTCACGCTGGCGGCCAGGTGCTGGGCATCGTCGCCGACCAGCGACTGATAGGCGCCCAGGATGGCCGGCGCGCGCGCGATGTATTCGGGGTCGCTGCGCGCCGCGCGGATCGCCTGCAGCCAGGTCTCGCGGATCGCGGGCGGGGTGTCGCCGGGCAGGACCAGCATCTTCTGCGCCGCGAACCCTGCCGATGCAAAGACGCGATAGGCGTCGTATTCCGGTCCCGACGGCTGCGTGCCGTGCAGGTGCTCGTACAGCTCCTCCAGCGTGGGCAGGTTGGGGAAGGTCGGGTCGCGCCGGACGCTGCCATCGGCGTCCACGATTCCCCAGCTGAACAGCGGCACCGCATCGCCCGCGGCGACCATCGGTGCCACGTTCTGCAGATAGGCCGAGGTGGTCTGATAGTCGATGTTGACCTCGTGAAGGCGCATCGCCTCCAGCCCGTCGTGCCGGCCGGTATAGCCGAAGACGTAGTTCGCATCCAGGCCCAGCACCCGGAAGGCCAGCATCGGCACGAGGTCCAACGAGGTGATCCCCTGGCTGGCAAAGACCAGCTGATGGTCCTGAAGCGCCGCGATGTCGCGCCAGGATGCGACCCCCAGATCGCCCGCCACATAGACCACGCCGCCCGTGGGCGATGCCATCAGCACCGACCAGTCGTCGAAATCGTACCGCACGCGGAAATCGCCCAGCAGATAGGCGAACAGCGACGATCCCGACGTGCCCAGCAGGCTGAGCCCGTCGGCCGACGCGTCTTCGGCGAAGGCGTTCGAGCCGCGCGTGCCGCCGCTGCCCGGTTCGTTGCGCACCACGATCGAGGGTTGCCCCGGCAGGTGACGCGCCAGCAGCGGTGCGTGGAACCGCGCCCAGACATCCGACCCTCCGCCCTGAGAGAACGGGATGACCAGTTCGACCGTCTGCCCGGCAAAGTCGACATCCTGTGCCGTGGCCGCGCGCGGCGACAGCATCGCCATCGCGGCGGTGACGCAGATCATCAGCGCGCCGGCAAGGCCGGGCGCGGTCGGTGCGTGTCGCATGGCTTGCCTCCCTGGCGTGGCGGCCTTGCAGCCGTCTCTCCCTGCTGCGTCATGTTTAGGGGCTGTATCTTCACCGATCCACCCCCTAAGAGGGAAAAGTCCCCCGAGCCGAGGCGAAGGCCATGCGGATCGTCCTGATCGAAGACAACCAGATGCTGGCCCGCGCGGTCGAGCAGGCGCTGCGCGAGCAGGGCCATTCCGTCGACTGGCTGGCCGACGGGCAGGATGGGCTGGACTTCCTGACCCATGACGGCGCCGATCTGGCCATCGTCGACATGAACCTGCCGCGGCTTGGCGGCCTGGACGTGATCCGCCGGACCATCGCGATGGACCTGGACATCCCGGTGCTGGTCCTGACCGCACGCGACGGGCTGGACGACCGGGTGGCGGGGCTGGATGCCGGGGCCGACGACTACATGACCAAGCCCTTCGAGATGGCAGAGCTGTGCGCACGCGTCCGCGCCCTGGGCCGGCGCCGCGGCAAGCGCGGTCAGATGGTCGAGACGATCGGCGGGCTGTCCTTCGACCGCGCGGGGCGCCGCCTCAGCGGGCCCGACGGGGTGATCGAGCTGTCCCGCCGCGAGCTGGCCCTGTGGGAGGCGCTGTTCGACAACGCCGAACGCGTGGTCGCGAAATCGGCCCTGTGCGACAGCATCTACGGCACCGGCGCGGACGTGGACGTGAACGCGGTCGAACTGCTGGTCTCGCGGCTGCGCCGCAAGATCGACGGCGGCGCGGTGCAGATCCGGTCGATCCGCGGGCTGGGCTATATCCTGCAGCAGGACGGGCCCGCATGACCGCGCCCGACGGTCGCGCGGTCAGCCTGCGGACGCGGCTGTTCGTGCTGATCGTGGTACCGCAGTTCGTGCTGGCGGTCCTGGCCAGCGTGGTGCTGCACTGGATGGCGCGCGACATGTCGCGCAACCTCTATGACGACACGCTGAAGGTGGTGGCTCATGCCGTCGCGCGCGAGGTCATGGTAACCAAGGGCGACCTGATTGCGGAATCGCTGCTGACATCGCTGCAGGGCGCGATCGGGGATCCGCTGTTCTATCAGGTCCATGCCGCGGGCGGGCGCTTCATCGTGGGGCGCACCGATGCGCCGCCCATCCCGGCGGGCCGCGAATACCCCGAGGCGGTGCCCGTCTTCTACAACGCCGTCTACAACGACCAGCCGGTCCGCGCGGTGGTGCTGCGCGAATACATCACCGATCCCGAACTGGACGGCTGGACGACCGTGCGCGTCTGGCAGACCGTGACCCGGCGCGAGGCGCTGACCCTGCAGATGCTGGGACAGGCGGCGGCGGTCGTGGCGCTGATGGTGGCCCTGGGGGCGGCGCTGGTTTGGTTCGGCATCAATCGCGGCCTGTCGCCGCTGACCGACCTGCGCGACGCGGTTGCCCTGCGCAATCCCCAGGAGCTGCGCCCGATCCGCCGCCGCGTCCCGCGCGAGGTCGTGCCGCTGGTCGCAACCATCAACGGGCTGTTCCAGCGGCTTGGCGCGGAACTGGACCGGCGGCGGGCGTTCATCTCGAACGCGGCGCATCAGCTGCGCAATCCCGTGGCCGCGATCCAGGCGCAGGCGGAATCCGCCCTGCACGCGCGATCGGATGCCGACCGCCAGCAGCGGCTGACCGACCTGCACGAACTGTCCCGCCGCCTGTCGCGCCTGACCCAGCAGATGCTGCGGCTGGACGCCGCCAGCGACGCGCTGGACGCACAGGGCGGCGCCCCCGCCGATCTGGCGCAGATCGTGGCCGAGGTCGCGCGTCGCCATGTCCCCGCGGCCCTGCGCCGCGACGTCGACCTGTCCCTGGACGGGGTCGAGGGGCCGCTGCCCGTGGCTGCGAACCCCGTCCTGCTGGAGGAGGCGGTCGACAACCTGATCGACAATGCCCTGAAATACGGCACCCCCCAGGGCAGCGCGCTGCGGCTGGAACTGTCGCGCGACGGGGGCATGGCCGCGCTGCGCGTGCGCGACCAGGGCGACGGTATCCCCGCCCAGCTGCACGACGCGGTGTTCGAGCGATTCTTCCGCGTCAGCACGGCGGATGACGGCGGATCGGGGCTGGGCCTGCCCATCGTGCGCGCCATCGCCCGGCGCGCGGGCGGCGACGCGCGTGTCGAACCGTCCGACCGCGGCTGCGTCATCCTGCTGACGCTTCCCTTGGCAGAGGCTGATGCCCCATCGGGCAGAAAAAGTTAACGCAGCGGCATCCTGACAGTCTTTGGACAGCTTCATGTGCGATGACTGTCCCGTTCGCCCGGTGCCCCAGGTGCCGGACCAATGGGAGGAATAAAAACATGCAAGCAACACTGCGTCGCCTCAAGGGCGCCGTCGCCGCCGCATTCGTGGCCGCCAGCCTGACCGCAGCCCCCGCCACCGCGCAGGACGTCGATTTCTCGGGCCAGACCGTCGAATGGTGGGTTCCCTTTTCGGAAGGCGGCGGTTCGGATGTCTGGGCGCGTTTCTTCGCCCCCTACCTGTCGCGGCATCTGCCCGGCAATCCCAACGTGATCATCCGCAACGTCCCCGGCGGCGGCTCGATCACCGGAACCAACGAATTCGCGGCCCGCGCGCGTCCGAACGGCCTGCAGCTGCTGGGCACGTCGGGTTCGACGCAGTTCCCGTTCCTTTTGGGCGACACGCGCGTCCGCTATGACTATGCCGATTTCGAACCGGTGCTGGTCTCGCCCACGGGCGGCGTGGT
>NZ_JXYF01000027.1:0-801 GCF_000967735.1 Paracoccus sp. S4493 | reverse complement strand
GGGTTCGGCAAAGCGGACCGCCGTGCCGTTCACGCGGATCTCTCCGCTGCTGGGGGTCATGGCGCCTGACAGGATGCGCATCAGGCAGGACTTGCCCGCGCCGTTATGCCCCAGAAGGCCCACCACCTCGCCCGGATAGAGGCTGACCGAGACATGATCGACGGCCCGGACGCCGCCGAAATGCTTTTCGATGTCGATCATCTGGACCAGCGGCTGGTCTGACATGGGCATGCCCCTTGCAACGTGTCGGTGATCGGGGACCGCGCGGGCGGTCCCCGGCAGCATCAGTAGAGGACGTTCCTGGCCTCGTCGGACTCGATGTTGGCCTTGTCGACCATCACCACGCCGGTGTTGATGAACGGCTCGACCGTTTCTCCGGCCAGGATGTCCATCACGGTCTGCACGCCCATCTCGCCCATGGCGAACGATCCCTGCACCGCCGTCGCCGTCAGCACGCCGTCGCGCACGAACTGCTGCAGGTCCTCGTTCCCGTCAAAGCCCAGGGCGGTCAGCTGGCCCGCCTTGCCCGCCTGCTCGATCGCGCGCCCCATGCCGACGGCCGTGGGTTCGTTCGCACCGAAGATGCCGACCAGGTCCGGGTTCGACGCCAGCATGTCGGTGGTCTGGTTCAGCGCGTTGGCCATCTGGCTTTGCGAATAGAGCGGACCCACGATCTCCAGGTCGGAATTCTCCTGCAGGTAGGTGGTGAAGCAGCCGACGCGCCCGATCTCGGACCCGACGCCCGCGACATAGGACATGATCCCCACCTTGCCGGTCGTGCCGGCCTCGTCGATCATGCGC
>NZ_JXYF01000026.1:0-47326 GCF_000967735.1 Paracoccus sp. S4493 | reverse complement strand
GGGCCTGGGCCAGCGCCTCGGCGATGGCTGCGGACTGTGCTGGAAGGCCGTTCTCGTCGGTGACGACCTCGGTCACCGCACCCTCGCTGGCGGGGGCGTCGATGATCGCGGCCTGGTTGACGGCGTGATCGGCCAGGGCGCGTTCGGCGGCGGCGGCCGCCTCGGCCTCGGCCAGGGCGCGGGCCTCGCTGTCGGACAGCGGCACGATGGGCTCGCCCGCGAAGGTCAGCGGCGTCTCCGACGGGTTCGAGGGTTCGCGGGCGGTGGCGCCCAACTCTCCCATGGCGACGTCATCGGCGGACAGGTCCACCGGTGCCGGCGCGATCGCGACCTGCTCGGTCGGCGACAGGACCTGCCCGCCGGCGACCGAATTCACGGCCAGTCCGGTGTGGTTGGTCAGCTGACCGCCCGGATCCTCGGCGGTGGTGCGGGCCTCGCCCTGGACGGCGCGGATGACGGGCACGCCCGACACGTCGCGCGACACCAGTTGCCAGCCCCAGGCCATCAACCCGACCATCAGCGCCACCGATGCGACCGCGCCCATGTAATGGGTCACCCGCGCCAGCCGCGCCGGCAGGCCGTCGGCCTGCCCGGGGTGCTGTGCCTGACCGGCAGCCGCCGCCGGCTGTCCGTTCTGATCGTAAGAGAATTCGCGCTTCACCTTGTGACGCGAGAAAACGTAGCCGCCTTCGCGGAAGTCCATCACTGCCATGTTCGCCTGCCCGCCGGTTGTCCCGGATTAACTTTTGCCTGCTCTCAGCCTTCCCCGGCGGCGACGCATTCGGTCAGCGCATTTCTTCCGCCGGAGTGACGCCAAGAATAGCGAGACCAGATGAAATAACAACGCCAACCGCCCGGACCAGCGCAATTTTTCCTTGGCTTGTGACCGCGTCGCCATCCTGGATGAATCGCAGCGACATGTCGTCATTGCCGCGATTCCACAGCGAATGCAGGTCGGATGCCAGTTCATACAGGAAGAACGCCACGCGATGGGGCTCGTGCGCGCGGGCCGCGTTCTCGACCAGGCGCGGCCATTCGGCGACCTTGCGGGCCAGTTCCAGCTCGGCCGGGTGGGACAGGACGGACAGATCGGCATCCGCCAGGGTCGAATCGTCGACCGCGATCCCGGCCTCGGTCGCGCGGCGCAGCACTGAATGGACGCGCGCGCTGGCATACTGGACGTACCAGACCGGGTTGTCCTTGGACTGTTCCAGCACGCGGGCAAAGTCGAAATCCAGCGCCGCGTCGTTCTTGCGCGTCAGCATGATGAAGCGGGTGACGTCGGCCCCCGCTTCCTCGACCACGTCGCGCAAGGTCACGAAGGTACCCGCGCGCTTGGACATCTTGAACGGCTCGCCGTTCTTGTACAGCTTGACCAGCTGGATCAGCTTGACGTCCAGCGGCACGCGGCCGTTCGACAGCGCCTTGACCGCCGCGTTCATCCGCTTGACATAGCCGCCGTGATCGGCGCCGAAGACGTCGATCAGCTGATCGAAGCCGCGGTCGATCTTGTCCCAGTGATAGGCGATGTCGGGCGCGAAATAGGTCCATGCCCCGTCCGACTTCTGGATCGGCCGGTCCACATCGTCGCCATGCGCGCTGGAGCGGAACAGCAGCTGCTCGCGCGCCTCCCAGTCCTCGGGCAGCTTGCCTTTCGGCGGCTCCAGCACGCCGCGATAGATCAGGCCCTGCGTGTCCAGGCGCGCGATCGCATCCTCGATCCGCCCGGTGCCGTACAGCGCCTTCTCGCTGGAATAGACGTCCATCTCGACGCCCAGGATCGCCAGGTCGCCGCGGATCTGCTCCATCATCGCCTGCGTCGCGAATTCGCGGATCTCCTCCAGCCATTCGGCCTCGGGGCGGTCCAGCAGGCTGTCGCCGTACTTGGCCTTCAGCGCCTCTCCGACGGGGATCAAATAGTCGCCGGGATACAGCCCCTCGCGGATCTCGGGCTCCAGCCCGTTCGCCTCGCGATAGCGCTCGTATGCCGACCGGGCCAGCACGTCGACCTGCGCGCCGCCGTCATTGATATAGTATTCGCGCGTGACGTCATGGCCGGAGAATGCCAGCAGCCGCGCCAGCGCGTCGCCGAAGACCGCGCCGCGGACATGGCCCACATGCATCGGACCGGTGGGGTTGGCGCTGACGAACTCGACGTTGACCTTGGCATTCGCCCCAAGGTCGGATCGCCCGAATTCGGTGCCGGCCTGCAGAGCCGACCGGATCACGCCCTGCCAGACCACCGGCGACAGGCGCAGGTTCAGGAAACCGGGGCCCGCGACCTCGGCCGCGCTGATGCGGGGGTCGGTCAGGCGCGCGGCCAGGCGGTCGGCGATCTCGCGCGGCTTCATGCCAGCGGGCTTGGCCAGCACCATCGCGGCATTGGTTGCCATGTCGCCATGCGCCGGGTCGCGGGGCGGTTCGACCGTGACATTGGCGGTATCCAGGCCTGCGGGCAGCTCTCCTGCGGCGGCCATCTGGTCCAGCGCCTCGACGACGACGCCGCGCAAATCGGTGAAAAGGTTCATCATGGGCTTCCTGATTGACCCCCGGGGGTTACCCTTTCGGACGGGGAGAGGTCAACCGAAAGCCCCGCGCCACCGCCCCGCCGGCGGGACGGACGACGCAAAAGATTGACGCGGCAGCGCCTTTGGTCTACGCGATGCGGGCCTGCATCCGGCAGGCATCAAGGCGGGGCGTCCGTGTTTGCGTCCCAACTTAGCCGCCACTGCGCCAGACGGGCGCGCGGCTTGGAACGCATCGCGCCAGAACGGGCGCGGCTTAATGGAAAGCCCCGAATGACCAAGTTCTCTGATCTGAAGCTGGACCCCAAAGTGCTGCAGGCCGTGCTGGAAGCCGGCTACGAGACGCCGACGCCCATCCAGCAGGGGGCGATCCCGCCCGCCCTGGAAGGCCGCGACGTGCTGGGGATCGCGCAGACCGGAACCGGCAAGACCGCCAGCTTCACCCTGCCGATGATCACGCTGCTCGGCCGTGGCCGGGCCCGCGCGCGCATGCCGCGCAGCCTTGTGCTGTGCCCCACGCGTGAACTGGCCGCCCAGGTGGCCGAGAATTTCGACACCTATGCCAAGCACACCCGCCTGACCAAGGCGCTGCTGATCGGCGGCGTCAGCTTCGGCGAACAGGACAAGCTGATCGACCGCGGCGTGGACGTGCTGATCGCCACCCCGGGCCGCCTGCTGGACCATGTCGAGCGTGGCAAGCTGCTGCTGACCGGCGTTCAGATCATGGTCGTCGACGAGGCCGACCGCATGCTGGACATGGGCTTCATCCCCGATATCGAGCGCATCTTCCAGCTGACGCCCTTCACCCGCCAGACGCTGTTCTTCAGCGCCACCATGGCCCCCGAGATCGAGCGGATCACCAACACCTTCCTGCACTCGCCCGAACGGGTCGAGGTCGCGCGCCAGGCCTCGGCCAGCGAGACGATCACGCAGCGCCTGATCCAGCTAACCCCCACCCGCCGCGACATGGCCGCCAAGCAGAAGCGCGACCTGCTGCGCGCCCTGATCGACGCCGAGGGCGAGGGGCTGACCAACGCCATCGTCTTCTGCAACCGCAAGACGGACGTCGACATCGTCGCCAAGTCGCTGGCGAAATACGGATACGACGCGGCCCCGATTCACGGTGACCTGGACCAGAGCCAGCGGACCCGCACGCTGGAATCGTTCCGCGACGGCAAGCTGCGCCTGCTGATCGCGTCCGACGTCGCGGCGCGCGGCCTGGACATCCCGGCGGTCAGCCACGTCTTCAACTATGACCTGCCCAGCCACGCCGAGGACTATGTCCACCGCATCGGGCGCACCGGCCGCGCGGGCCGTCTTGGCACCTCGATCAGCATCGCCGTGCCGTCCGACGACAAGTATCTGGCCGCGATCGAGCAGTTGCTGAAATCCTCGCTGCCGCGGGTCGAGGCGCCGGCAGGATTTGCCGGTGGCGACGCACCTGCGCGCGACGACCGCAAGGCCGAAGGCAACGCCACGGAGGATCGCAAGGGCGGATCGCGCGAACGCGGCCGTCGCCGCCGTCGCGACGAACCCCGCCCCGAGGCGGAAGCCGCAGCGCCCCCCGCACCCGTCGCGACCGCAGCCGAACCGGAGGCCCGCATGGAGCCCAAAGTGCAGCCTGAACCCCGCCCCGAACCCGAAGCCCGCGCCGAGCAGCCGCGCCGCGAGGAGACCCGCAAGGACGAACGCCGCGAGGATCGTCGTGACGACCGCCGGGATGACCGTCGCGACGGACGCCGTGGTCGCGATCAGGACAACCGCGGGTCACAGGTGATGGGCATGGGCGATCACATCCCCCAGTTCATGCTGGTCGAACTGCGCAGCGTCGGCCTGTCGGACGACACCCCGACCGAGACCGTGGCAGAGGCCCCCGCCGCCGATCCCGCCCCCAAGCCCGCACGCCGGTCGCGCGGCCGCGGTCGCGGCAAGGCGCAGGCCGAGACGGCGACCGAAGCCCCCGTCGAAGCCCAGCCCGAGGCCCTGCAGCCCGAGACCGTACCGGCCGATGCCGTGCAGGACGCGCAGCCCGTGGCTGAAGCGCCCGTTCAGGCAGAGGCACCGGCGGTCGAACCCGCCGCGGAACCCAAGCCCAAGCGCACCCGCGGCCGCAAGAAGGCCGAGACGGCCGAAACCGACGCCCCCGCCGCCGAGCCGGTCGAGGAGACAGCGCCCAAGCCCAAGCGGACGCGCAGCCGCAAACCCGCCACCGATGTGGCAGAGGCGCCCGCCGAAGCCTCGGTCGATGCGCCCAAGCCCACCCGTCGCCGCAAGGCCGCGACCGCCGATGCGCCCGCCGCCGATGCCGCGACGGACGCGCCGGAAAAGCCCAAGCGCACCCGCCGCAAGAAGGCCGACGCCGACGCGCAGCCCAAGGACGCTGACGCGCAGGCCTGATGCGCGGCACGCCTCGCCCGCTATCCCGACTGCGCGGGGGCCGTCCGCCCCTGCGCAGTCTTCTGCCCGATCTGGCCCTGGGCCTGATCGCCGCCCTGGGCCTTGCACCCCTGGGCATCTGGGCCGCGACGCCGCTGGCGATGGCCGCGCTGATCTGGCGGCTGTCCCCCCTGCCCGCCGCCGCCGTGTTCTGGCACGTGCTGGCCGCGGGCTTTGGCTGGTTCGCCCTGTCGCTGTCCTGGATCACCGAACCCTTCCTGGTCGACATTGCCCGCCACGGCTGGATGGCGCCCTTTGCGCTGATCCTGATGGCGCTTGGGGGTGCCCTGTTCTGGGCGGTGCCGGCCGGCGCGGCCGCGCGTCTGGCCCGTGGTCCCGCTGCGCAGGCCACGGCGATCGCTGCGGCACTGGTCCTGTCGGACTGGCTGCGGGGCTGGATCTTCACCGGCTTCCCCTGGGCCCAGATCGGCCACGCATGGATCGACACGCCCGTCGCCCAGATGGCCGCGTGGACCGGGGCCCTGGGCCTTGGCACGCTGACGATGGCGCTGGCCGCAGTGCCGGTCCTGTTGCGCGGGCGCGCGGTGATGGCGACAGCCCTGGCCGCGGCCCTGCTGGCAGGCCCGTGGATCGCGGGGACGATGCGGCTGGCCGCACCGATGCCCGCCGACCGGCCCGTGACCCTGCGGATCGTGCAGCCCGATGCGGCGCAGCACCTGAAGTGGGACCCCGAATGGTCCACGGTTTTCTTCCAGCGCCTGCTGGACCTGTCCGCCGAACCCGGCCCCCGCGATCTGGTCATCTGGCCCGAGACGGCCGTGAACTTCCTGCTGGAGGATGCCGACGCGGTCCTGCCGATGATGTCCCAGGCCGCGGGCGCGCCTTTGGTCATGGGCATCCAGCGCCGCGAGGGCAGCCGCTTCTTCAACAGTCTTGCGACCGTCGTGCCGGGCGGAGAGGTCACCCAGGTCTATGACAAGTTCCATCTGGTGCCGTTCGGCGAATACGTCCCCTGGGGCGACGCGCTGGCCCATCTGGGCATCGGCGCCTTTGCCGCGCGGCAGGGCAACGGCTATTCCGCCGGTCCCGGACCGCAGATCATGTCCGCGCCGGGCGTCCCCGACTTTCAGCCGCTGATCTGCTATGAGGCGATCTTTTCCCAGCACCTGCGCCATCTGGACCAGCGCCCCGGCTGGCTGCTGCAGGCCACCAATGACGCATGGTTCGGCACCCTGTCGGGCCCGTACCAGCATCTGGACCAAGCCCGCCTGCGCGCGATCGAGACGGGGCTGCCGCTGGTGCGCGCCGCGAATACAGGGGTCAGCGCGGTGATAGACGCCCGCGGGCGCATCCTGGACAGCCTGCCGCTGAACCAGCCGGGCAAGATCGACGCGGCGCTGCCCGGTGCGCTGTCCGCGACGCCGTGGCTGGCGGTCGGGAACGTGCCGGTCTTGACGCTGCTGCTGCTGGTTCTGGGCCTGGCCCTGTGGCCGCGCCGCCGGGCGCGCGCGGCCTGACGCTGTCCGCCTGGCGACCCTAGTCTCGGATGAACCGGCTTTCCTTGATCTGATCCCAGGCCCAGACCACCTCGGACAGGCGATCCTCGTCGGAACGGTCGCCGCCGTTCATGTCGGGATGCAGGTCCTTGACCAGCGACTTGTACTGCTTGCGGATCTCGGCGCGGGTCCAGTGGTCCTTGGCCTCCAGGATGTCCAGCGCGCGGCGCTCGGTGGGCGGCAGCTTGCGGGCGCTGGACTGGGCGCGCGATTCCGGCGCGGTGCCGTTCGCGCCCAGGATCTCCAGCGGGTCGCTGACGCCATGGCGGGCCCATTTGTCCTCGGCCGCCGCGCGGCCAAAGGGCTTGGTCGGACGCTCCCAGACCGTTGCATTGTCGATGAACTGCTGGAACTCCTCCTCGGATTGGCCCTGGAAATAGTTCCAGTTCGCGTTGTATTCGCGGACATGCTCCTTGCAGAACCAGAAATAGTCATCAAGGTTGCGCGGGTTCTTGGGCGCGCGATACTGGCCCGGCTCGTCACAGCCTTCGCGTTCGCAGATGCGGGTCGAGGTTTCGAACGCCCCCGACATGCCGCGCCGCCCCTTGGTCTTGCGCTTCTTGTCCTTGGCGGCGGAAATGTCGAAACCGAACGGGTCGTTCTTGCTCATCCTGGGGCACCTTTGCGACTCAAGGCGGGCAGTTTAGGCTATCTGACGGGACATGAAACCCCTTGACGGAAAGGATATGCGGATGATCGCGGACCAGATGACCGAACGGCTGGCAGCCCTGCAGCCCACGACCCTGCAGGTGCTGGACGAAAGCGAGGATCATCGCGGCCATGCAGGCTTTCGCGACGGGGGCGAAAGCCATTTCCGCATCCGCATGGCCAGCCCGGCCTTTGCCGGGCTGACGCGGATCCAGCAGCACCGCCTGGTCCATGCGACCCTGGGCGACATCGTGCCGCGTATCCACGCGCTGGCGCTGGAACTGTCGGAAAGCCCGGACCGTTAGCGCCGTCAGGCTTGCTGCCCCCTGCCCCGCCCCCTAGAAAGCCCCCAACCTGCAGCACGAAGGGATGAGGGACATGACCGCGCCGAAGGATTTCAACGACAGGATGCTGTCCCTGGGCCTGGCCCGCGTCAGCGAGGCGGCGGCCCATGCCTCGGCCCGGCTGATCGGCCGCGGCGACGAGAAGGCCGCCGACCAGGCCGCGGTGAACGCGATGCGCGACCAGCTGAACATGCTGGACATCAAGGGCGTCGTCGTCATCGGCGAGGGCGAGCGCGACGAGGCGCCGATGCTGTTCATCGGCGAGGAGGTCGGCACCGGCGAGGGCCCCGAAGTGGACATCGCACTGGACCCGCTGGAAGGCACCACCCTGACCGCCAAGGACATGCCGAACGCGCTGACCGTCATCGCGATGGCGCCGCGCGGCACGCTGCTGCACGCGCCCGACGTCTATATGGACAAGCTGGCCGTGGGGCCGGGTTACCCCAAGGACGTCGTCAGCCTGGACATGAGCCCGTCCGAACGCGTGCGCGCCCTGGCCCGCGCCCGCGGCTGCGAGGACGGAGACATCACCGTCTGCATCCTGGAGCGTCCGCGCCATGAGGAGATGATCGCCGAGGTTCGCCAGACCGGCGCCGCGATCCGCCTGATCACCGACGGCGACGTGGCCGGCGTGATCCACTGCGCCGAGGCCGAACTGACCGGCATCGACATGTACATGGGTTCGGGCGGCGCACCCGAGGGCGTCCTGGCCGCGGCGGCGCTGAAATGCATGGGCGGGCAGATGTGGGGCCGGCTGATGTTCCGCAACGACGACGAGCGCGGCCGCGCGAAAAAGGCCGGGATCACTGACCTGGACCGCATCTATGCCCGCGACGACCTGGTCACCGACGACGTGATCTTTGCCGCGACCGGCGTCACCGACGGCTCGATCGTCGCCGGCGTCAAGCGCGAGCCGGGATACCTGACGACCGAGACCATCCTGATGCGGTCCAAGACCGGATCGGTGCGGCGCATGACCTATCGCAACCCGGTGAAGTGAGGTAAGGGGGGGCCCCGCGCCCCCCTGTCCCGTCCCGGGACGACCCCGGGGCCCTTGGACAAAGAAGACACATGACGGCATTTCTGGGCATCGACAGCTCGCTGACCGGGCGGCGGTGGATCGGCCCGCCCGCCGATCTGGAACGGCTGGCCGAAGGGCTGGCCCAGCAGGCGGCCCTGCCCCTGCCGGTGGCCCGCGTGCTGGCCGAACGCGGCGTGCCGCCCGCCGAGGCGGCCGGGTTCCTGGCGCCCAAGCTGCGCGACCTGCTGCCCGACCCGCTGACCCTGCGCGACATGGACGTCGCCGCCGAACGGCTGGTCGATGCCGCCGTCAACGGCCAGCGCATCGCGATCTTTGCCGATTACGACGTCGACGGCGGATCGTCGGCCGCCCTGCTGATCGACTGGCTGCACCAGCACGGGCGCCAGGCGACGCTTTATATCCCCGACCGGATCGATGAGGGTTACGGCCCCAACGTCCCCGCCATGACCGCGCTGGCGGCGGCGCATGACCTGATCGTCTGCGTCGACTGCGGGACGTTGTCGCATGACGCGCTGGCCGCCGCCGCGGGCTGCGCCGTGATCGTCCTGGACCACCACCTGGGCGGAGAGACCCTGCCCCCCGCGCTGGCCGTCGTGAACCCCAACCGCATGGACGAGGACGGCGCCCTGGGCCATCTGTGCGCCGCGGGCGTGGTGTTCCTGACGCTGGTTCAGGCTGGTCGCGTGCTGCGCCAGCGGGGCCTGCCGCAGCCCGACCTGATGGCGATGCTGGATCTGGTCGCGCTGGCCACGGTCGCCGATGTCGCGCCGCTGGTCGGCGTCAACCGCGCCTTTGTCCGCCAGGGTCTGGCCGTGATGGCGCGCAGACAGCGGGCGGGTCTGGTCGCGCTGTCCGACATCGCCCGCCTGGACGGCACGCCAAGCGCGTTCCACCTGGGCTTCCTGCTGGGGCCGCGCATCAATGCGGGCGGGCGCGTGGGTCGCGCCGATCTGGGCGCGCTGTGCCTGTCCTGCCGCGACGCGTCGCAGGCCGATCAGCTGGCCCGTCAGCTGGACGCGCTGAACAGCGACCGCCGCGCGATCGAGGCCGCCGTCCGCCTCGAGGCCCTGTCCCAGGTCGAGGCGCGGGGCGATGCGCGCCTGTCCTGGGCCGCGGGCGCGGGCTGGCACCCGGGCGTGGTCGGCATCGTCGCCGCCCGCGTCAAGGAGGCGACCGATCTGCCATCCGTGGTGATCGGTGTCGATCACGGCATCGGCAAGGGCAGCGCCCGGTCGGTCCCCGGCGTCGATCTGGGCCGCGCGATCCAGCGTCTGGCGCATGAGGGTCTGCTGCTGAAGGGCGGCGGGCACACCATGGCCGCAGGCCTGACCGTCGAGGAGGCAAAGATCCCCGCCGCGATGGACCGCTTGGCCGAACTGATCGCCCGCGATCTGGCGGGCCGCACCGGGTCGGGCGACCTGCGCATTTCGGGCCTCTTGGAGCCGTCGGGTGCCACCGCGCCCATGTACCGCATGCTGGAGGATGCCGGTCCCTTCGGGCAGGCCGCCCCCGCGCCGCGCTTTGCGTTTTCCGACCAGCTGATCGACAGCGCCGCGACCATGGGCGACCGCCACCTGCGCCTGCAGTTCCGCAGCCCCGGCAACCCCCCGATGGAGGCCGTGGCCTGGGGCGCGATGGACGGCCCGCTTGGTCCCGGCCTGATCGGCGCCAAGGGGCGGCGGTTCCACCTGGCCGGCAAGCTGGAGCTGTCGACCTGGGGCGGGCGGGAACGCCTGCGCCTTCGCCTGGACGATGCGGCACCCGCGACCGGCAACCTTTGACCCCGCCGGGGGTTCTGGTCACGACCGGACGCGGCCGCTAACCTGCCGCGACAGCGCGAAGGAGACCCCATGAAACTGACCTGGCTTGGCCATTCCGGCTTTCGTCTGCAGATCGAACAGGCCGTGATCCTGATCGACCCTTGGTTCAGCGGAAACCCCGTCTTTCCCGACGACCGGCGCGCCGAGGCCATCGACGGCGCCACGCATATCCTGATCACCCACGGCCATGGCGATCATACCGGCGACACGCTGGCCCTGGCCAAGGAGCTGAAGATCCCCGTCGTGGGCATCTTCGACCTGATCGGCCATTGGGAAAAGACCGACAAGATCGAGGGCATCGGCTTCAACAGGGGCGGCACGGTCGATCTGGGCGGCGCGCAGGTGACGATGGTCAACGCGACGCATTCCAGCTCGATCAGCGGACCGGACGGACCGGTCTATGCGGGTCACGAATCGGGCTACATGATCGCGGGCGACGGGCATGTGATCTATGTCTCGGGCGACACCGACATCATGGCCGACATGGAATGGATGGGCGATCTGCACAAGCCAGACATCGGCATCCTGTGCGCAGGTGGGCATTTCACCATGGACATGTCGCGCGCGGCCTATGCGGCCAAGCGCTATTTCGACTTCAAGACCGTGATCCCCTGCCATTACAAGACCTTCCCCCTGCTGGAACAGTCGGCGCAGGTGCTGATCGACGCCCTGCCCGACGTGGACGTGATCGAACCCAAGGTGATGGAGGCCATAGCGCTGTGACCTTTCAGACCTTCGACGACCCGGCGGGTGGCGGCGATCATGCCGCCCGCCTGACCGCCCTCCGCCAGTTGATGGCCCGGGAACAGCTGGACGCGGTCATCGTGCCGCGCGCTGACGTGCATCAGGGCGAATACGTGGCCGATGCCGACGCCCGACTGGCCTGGCTGACCGGGTTCACCGGCAGCGCAGGATTCGCGATCGTGACGGCTGACCAGGCGGGCGTCTTCATCGACGGCCGCTATCGCGTGCAGGTGCGCAGCCAGATCGACCTTGGTCATTTCACCCCGGTGCCCTGGCCCGAGACGCGTCCCTCCGCCTGGCTGGCCGAGGCCTTGCCCCAAGGCGGGCGCGTGGGTTTCGACCCTTGGCTGCACACCCGCAAGGAGATCGCCGGGATGGAGGGCGCGCTGACCGACACCGGCATCGCCCTGATCGCGCTGGACCACAATCCGGTCGACGCGATCTGGCCCGATCGCCCCGCCCCGCCCGTGGGCCCTGCCCGCATCCACCCCGACGCCATCGCCGGAGAGAGCGCGGCGCAGAAACGCGCCCGCCTGGCTACCGACCTCAAGGCACAGGGCCAGGCGGCGGCGCTGCTGACGCTGCCCGACTCGATATCCTGGCTGCTGAACATCCGCGGCAGCGACCTGCCCAAGAACCCAGTGGTGCAATCCTTTGCGGTGCTGTCGGACAGCGGCGATCTTGCGCTGTTCGCGGACCCGGCCAAGTTCGACGCCGACCTGCGCGCGCATCTGGGCAATCATGTCCACATCCTGCCGCATGACGCGCTGGCTGCGGCGCTGACCGACCTCGAAGGCCCCGTTCGCCTGGACCCCGGCTCCGCACCCGAGGCCGCGTTCCGCATCCTAGAGGCCGCGGGCACCACCGTCGTCGCAGGCCCCGACCCCGCCGTCCTGCCCAAGGCTCGCAAGAACGCGGCAGAGCTTTCGGGCATGCGCAGCGCCCATCACCGTGACGGGGTGGCCATGGTGCGCCTGCTGGCATGGCTAGACCGTCAGGATCCCGCCGCCCTGTCCGAGATCGATGTGGTGCGCCAACTGGAGGGGCTGCGCCGTGATCAGGGCATCCTCGACATCAGCTTCGACACGATCATGGGCGCCGGTCCGAACGGCGCCATCGTCCATTACCGCGTGACCGAGGCGACCAACCGTCGGTTGGCCGCGGGCGACCTGCTGCTGATCGATTCCGGCGGCCAATACGCCGACGGCACCACCGACATCACCCGCACCGTGCCCCTGGGCGATCCGCGCCCGGACGCGGTCGGGCCCTTCACCGCGGTGCTGCGCGGCATGATCGCCCTGTCGCGGGCGCGCTTTCCGACCGGCGTGACCGGAGGGCATCTGGACGCCCTGGCGCGTCAGTTCCTGTGGTCGCAGGGTCTGGACTACGATCACGGCACCGGCCACGGCGTCGGCGCGGCACTTTGCGTGCATGAAGGCCCGGCGCGGATCAGCCGCGTCAGCGACGTGCCGCTGGAACCCGGCATGATCCTGTCGAACGAGCCCGGCTACTACCGCGAAGGCAGCTTCGGCATCCGGATCGAGAATCTGATCGTCGTGACCCAGGCCGATGCCGAACCGGGCCGCCAGATGCTGGGCTTCGACACGCTGACGCTGTGCCCCATCGACCGCCGCCTGATCGACCGCGCCGCGCTGTCGGCCGACGATGTCGCCTGGCTGGACGCCTATCACGCCCACGTTCGGATCAGCCTGTCGCCCGATCTTCAGGGACAGGAACTGGACTGGCTGACGGCGGCGACCGAACCGCTCGGCCAAGTGTGACATCCGGGGGGTGCGGGGGGCAGGCAGCCCCCCGCGCCGCCGCGGGACGCAAACCTCACAACAGCGACAGGATGCGCGCCGCCTCGTCCCTGCACGGTGCCAGCGCGCCGCGATCCTCGCCTGGATGGAACCGCGCGCGGACGGCGGTCGGCATGGGCGCCGGCGAATCGATCAGCACCCGCGGGCCGGTCTGCACCGTCTCGGCCTGCCAGCTGCGCGCCAACGCGATCTGCGCGGCCTTGGACGCGCCGTAGGCGCCAAAGAACTTCTGCCCGCCCCGCGCATCGTCAAAGAACAGCGCCGTTCCCCGGCGCTGGCGCAGCAGCGGCTCCAGCATGGCGATCAGGCCGCGGGCGACCTCGACATTGACCAGCATCGACTTGGACCAGTCGCGCCCCTCGATATGGGGCGCCGGCGACATCGGCGCCGCATGAACCGCGCAATGCGCCCACAGGTCCAGCCCGCCCCACCGGCCGGCGATGGCCTGGGTCATCTGCTTCATCGCCTCTGGTTCGGTCACGTCCATCGGCGCCAGTGTCGCTTGGCCACCGGCCGCACGGATGCGGTCGTCCAGCTCCTCCAGCGCGCCCACGGTCCGCGCGACCGCCAGCACGTGATAGCCCTGCGCCGCCAGCCCCTCGGCCAGCGCCGCCCCAAGCCCCCGAGAGGCCCCCGTCACCAGCGCCAGCCGGGTGGCGCCTGTCTGTTCTATCTCGCTCATGTCCGGTCCCTTGCCACCGCGCGTCCCCCCGCGCAACCACGAAAAAGGGGCCCCCGAAGGGACCCCCTTGCCTGACCTGCCAGGACGCTCAGCGCGCCTTCAGGTCTACATAGTCGCGGCGGTCGCTGCCGACATACAGCTGGCGCGGACGGCCGATCTTGTTCTGCGGATCGCCGATCATCTCTTTCCACTGCGCGATCCAGCCCACCGTGCGCGACAGCGCGAAGATCGGCGTGAACATCGACGTGGGGAAGCCCATCGCCTCCAGGATGATGCCCGAATAGAAATCGACGTTGGGGTACAGCTTCTTCTCGATGAAGTACTCGTCCTCCAGCGCGATCTTCTCCAGCTCCTTGGCGACCTGCAGCGTCGGGTTGTCGCCCACGCCCAGCAGGTCCAGGACCTCGTCGGCCGATTCCTTCATGACCGTCGCGCGCGGGTCGAAGTTCTTGTAGACCCGGTGGCCGAACCCCATCAGCTTGAACGGGTCGGACTTGTCCTTCGCCTTGGCGATGTATTCCGGGATCCGGTCGACGGTGCCGATCTCGCGCAGCATCTCCAGGCAGGCCTGGTTCGCACCGCCATGGGCGGGCCCCCACAGGCAGGCGATGCCCGCCGCGATGCAGGCAAACGGGTTCGCCCCCGACGATCCCGCCAAGCGCACGGTCGAGGTCGACGCGTTCTGCTCGTGATCGGCATGCAGGGTGAAGATGCGGTCCATGGCGCGGGCCAGGGCCGGGTTCACCTCGTATTTCTCGGCCGGGACCGAGAAGCACATGTTCAGGAAGTTCGACGCGTAATCCAGGTCGTTCTGCGGATAGACGAAGGGCTGGCCGATCGAGTATTTATAGGCCATCGCCGCGATCGTGGGCAGTTTGGCGATCAGGCGGATCGCCGCGACCTCGCGCTGCCACTCGTCGTTCACGTCGGTCGAGTCGTGATAGAAAGCCGACATGGCGCCCACGACGCCGACCATGGTCGCCATCGGATGCGCGTCGCGACGGAAGCCGCGGAAGAAGTTGTGCATCTGCTCGTGCACCATCGTGTGGCGCGTGACGCGGGCGCGGAAATCGTCCATCTGCGCCTCGGTCGGCAGCTCGCCGTACAGCAGCAGATAGCAGACCTCCAGATAGCAGGACTTGGCGGCCAGCTGCTCGATCGGATAGCCGCGATACCACAGCTCGCCCTTGTCCCCGTCGATGAAGGTGATCGTCGAATCGCAGCTGGCGGTCGAGGTGAAGCCGGGGTCATAGGTGAACACGTCCGCCTGGCCATACAGCTTGCGGATGTCCAGAACGTCCGGGCCCTTGGTGGGCGACAGGATGGGCAGGTCATAGTCCTGCCCGTTCAGGTGCAGTTTAGCGGTCTTGTCGGCCATGCAAAGGCGTCCTTCCGGCTAAGGCCGGGCGGTCCGTCGCGTAAACCCGTCAGACAGCCCTGGCATGTGAGGGCAGGCTTCAGCCTGCCAAATCGGTCTGGTCCTGCAGCCGGGCCAGCGTTTCGTCGCGGCCAAGCGCAGTCATCATGTCGAACACACTGGGGGTGGCGCTCGTTCCGGCCAGGGCGGCGCGCAGCGGTGCCGCGATCTTGCCCAGTCCGACACCGTTTTCCGTGGCAACCTGCTGGGCCGCCTCCTCCAGATCGTCTCGGGTCCAGCTAGCATTCTGCACCGCAGCAGTCAATGATTTCAGCATACCACGGGATACCGTATCCAGATTGCGCGCCGCCTTCTCCTCGACCGTGACGGGGCGTTCGATCATCGCGAACCGCGCCTGGTCCAGCAGTCCGGGCAGCGTTTTCGCCTTTTCCTTCAATGCGCCCATCGCCGCCAGGATGCGGCTGCGCTGCGTGTCGGTCAGCGCAGGCGCGTCGGTTTCCGAAAGGTAATCCTGCAGCGCGGCCAGCACCTGATCGTCCGGCATCCGCCCGATATGATGGCCGCTGACATGCTCCAGCTTCTTGAAGTCGAGGCGTGCGGGCGCGCGTCCGATCCCCTCCAGCCCGAACCACTCGCGGGCCTGGGCATCGTCGAACAGCTCGTCGTCGCCATGGCTCCAGCCAAGCCGCGCCAGATAGTTGCGCATGGCCGCCGGCGGATAGCCAAGCGCCGCGAATTCGTGCAGCCCCACCGCGCCGTGACGCTTGGACAGCTTCTTTCCGTCCTCTCCGTGGATCAGCGGGATATGGGCATAGGTCGGGCGCGGCCAGCCCATCGCGTCGATGATCTGGATCTGGCGCGCGGTGTTGGTCAGGTGGTCGTCGCCCCGGATGACGTGGGTCACGCCCATGTCGTGATCGTCCACCACCACGGCCAGCATATAGGTGGGCGTCCCGTCGCTGCGCAGCAGCACCATGTCGTCCAGCTGGTCGTTGGCCACGCGCACCGCGCCCTGCACCTGATCGTCGATCACCGTCTCGCCGTCGCGCGGCGCCTTCAGGCGGATCGCATAGGGCGCGTCGGGCAGGTCGGTCGCATCGCGCCACGGGCTGAGGAAGGGCTGGCGCGGTTTCGCCTCGCGCCAGGCTGCGATCTCGTCGGTGGTGGAGAAGCACTTGTAGGCCGTGCCCTGGTCCAGCATCTGGCGGGCGACCTCGGCGTGGCGGTCCTTGCGTCCGAACTGGCTGACGGGTTCGCCGTCCCAGTCCAGGCCCAGCCAGGTCAGGCCCTTCAGGATCGCCGCGGTGGCCTCGGGGGTTGACCGGGCGCGGTCGGTATCCTCGATCCGCAACAGGAACTTGCCGCCCCGCCCCCGCGCGAACAGCCAGTTGAACAGCGCCGTCCGGGCGCCGCCCACATGCAGGTATCCGGTGGGAGAGGGGGCGAAACGGGTAACGATCTGGGTCATGGCGGCCTTCGGGCAGGGTCTGGCGCGGCACGGCGTTAACGCTTTGGTAAGCATCCCCGTGCCATCTTGCGGCCAAGTGATAGTCACCGGGTCGCGAAAGGACAAGGATGTTGCCCCAATCGGGGGCGGTCGCGCCCCCCCTGCCCCAGACCGCAACCCGCCCTGTGGCCGCCCCGCGCCCCGCCGCGGCGCTGCGCGCGGGACTGTTTCCCTGGGTGCCGGTCTGCCTGTCCGCCGGGATCGGGCTGTGGTTCCTGCATCCGACGCTGTTCGACGCGGCCCATTGGACGGTGATGGCCTGCCTGCTGGCGCTGTCGCTGACCATAGCACGCCACGCGCCCCTCTGGGCCGACCGAGGCCGGATCGACTGGCCGCAGGCCGATGCCGTCCATCTGGCCGCGCTGGCGCTGTCCTTCGTGATCGCCGGCACCGGCCTGGTCGCGTTCCGCGCCGCGCATGTCGCGGCCCCGGTTTTGGAATGGCGCTATTACGGCCCGGTCGAGGGGCGGGTGATCCAGATCGACCGGTCGGGGCGCGACCGGATGCGCCTGACGCTGGACGGGGTCGTGCTGCATGACCTGTCGCCCGACCGCACGCCCGCGCGGGTGCGCCTGTCGCTGATGGGCGACGACGCGTTGCCGCCCTTGGGCCAGCGCGTGATGCTGACCGGGCATCTGGGCCCGCCCCCGGCGCCGTCGTCCCCGGGCAGCTTCGATTTTCGGCTGTTCGCATGGTTCGACGGCCTGGGCGCCGTCGGCTATTCGCGCACGCCGATCATGGCCGTGGCGCCGCCGCAGGGGGGCGTGTGGTGGGCGCACCGGGCGCGCATGTCGATCAGCGCCGCGATCCAGGACCGCATCGGCGGACAGGCCGGCGCGGTGGCCTCGGCCCTGATGACCGGCGACCGCTCCGGCATCGCCGAGGAGACGAACGAAGTGATGCGCGCCTCGAACCTCTACCACATCATCTCGATCTCGGGGCTGCACATGGGAATGCTGGCGGCCTTCGTCTATGGCGCGGTGCGCATGGTCCTGGTGGGGGTGCAGGGCGCGGGGATCGGCTTGGCGCGACCGATGCACAAATGGGCGGCCGGCATCGCGCTGGCGGCGGCGGCGGCCTATCTGTGGCTGTCCGGCGGCGGGGTCGCGACCGAACGGTCGTTCATCATGGTCGCCGTCATGCTGGGCGCGATCATCGCCGACAGGCGGGCAATTTCCCTGCGCACGGTCGCCCTGGCCGCGACCATCGTGCTGATCTACTCGCCCGAGGCCGTCGTCAGCGCCGGCTTCCAGATGAGCTTTGCCGCCACCGTGGCCCTGATCCTGGTCTATGGCCCCTGGGCGCGGGTGTCCCCGCGCCTGCCATGGTGGCTGCGCCCGGTGGCGATGCTGATCGTGTCGTCGCTGATCGCCGCCGTGGCGACATCGCCCATTGCCGCGGCGCATTTCAACCGCATGGCGCAATACGGTCTGCTGGCGAACCTGCTGGCGGTGCCGGTCATGGGCACGCTGGTGATGCCCGCTGGCGTCATCGGCGCCGTCCTGGCCCTGGTCGGCATGGAGGCGCCGGCCCTGTGGGTCATGGGCATCGGCACGGAATGGATGCTGTGGGTCGCGCGATTCGTGGCCGATCTGGGCGGGGCGGTGACCGGTGTGGCCAAGCCGCCCGCCGCCGTGGTGCCGCTGATTGGCTTTGGCGCGGTGCTGGGCATCCTCTGCTGGCGCCCCGCGGCGCGGCGTGGGGTGCTGACGCAGGCAGGCTTCGTGCTGGCGATGATGCTGCTGATCGCCGCCGCCGCGCTGTGGATGACTGCCCGCCGCCCGCTGCTGCTGATCGCGCCGGAGGGCGAGGCCGTGGGCCTGATGACCCCCGAGGGCCGCGCCATCTCGAAACCCTCGGGCGGCGCCTTCGTCGTCTCGACCTGGCTGCAGGAGGACGGCGACATGGCCGACCAGGAAACCGCCGCCGCCCGCCCGGCCTGGACCGGCGACCGCCGCGACCGGCAGGCGGCGCTGTCCGGCGGCTGGCAGGTCTGGCACCTGACCGGAAAGGGGTCGGGGGCCCGCGCCGCCGCCGCCTGTCGTCCCGACCGCATCGTGGTCGCGACCGAACCCGTCGACGTCGACGGCAAGCCGCGCTGCCTGCTGCTGGACCCGACACGCCTCCGCCGCAGCGGCGCCGTCGCGATCCGCATGACCGCGGATGGACCGCAGGTCACCACGGGTCAACCGATGCGGCTGTCGCGATAGCACGGGCCCGTGGCCCGGGGCGCGATCGCGGCGCATGGTCCGCCAGACAGGTTCTTACGACCCGCAGGCGCCCCCGCGCCATGCGCAACCGCTGACAGGGTCGTCGTCAGGCCCGCGTCAGTCGCGCGACCAGATGCCGCGTCACCGGGGCCACCACCAGCACCGCCGGAAAGGCCACCGCCCAGCTGGACAGCCAGTTCCCCAGCCACAGCCCCGCGACCCCTCGGACAGACCCACCGCCCGGACCGTGGCGATCCCCGACACCAGCGACGACATCAGCCCCGACAGGAAGAAGCCGAACACGATCGGGGCATAGCGTGCGGGTATCATCTGGCGATCGTTCCGAAACCCATCCCCGCCCCTCGCTCAGGCCAGCTCGGCAAAGACCTTGCCCAAGGCCTTGTCCAGCTTCTCGAACATCTCGTCCATCTGCGCGGGCGTCAGGATGAAGGGCGGGCACAGCACGATCGACTGCCCCAGGGGACGACAGATCAGGCCCATGTCGGTGCACGTGTTGGCAATCCGCTCGCTGACCGACAGATGCCCCTCGAAGGGCGTCTTGGTCGCCTTGTCGCGCACCGCCTCCAGCGCCCACATGAAGCCCACGCCGCGATATTCACCGATATTCGGGTTCTGCGCCAGCTGCCGCAGCCCGTCCTCGAAGCGCGGAGCCAGGTCAATGACGTTCTGCGCCAGCCCCTCGTTCATCACCACGTCGATGGCCTTCAGCGCGATCGCGCAGCCCACCGGGTGGCCCGACGCGGTGAAACCGTGCGGGAACTCCTCGATCTTGTCGATGGCGGCCTGCAGGCGGTCGGTCAGTTCCGGCCCCAGGATCACCGCGCCCATCGGGAACAGCCCCGCCGTTAGGTTCTTGGAGCTGATGATCGCGTCGGGGACGAAATCGTAGGTCACCGACCCCCAGGTGTTCCCCGTCCGTCCGAACCCGGTGATCACCTCGTCCGCGATCATCGGGATGCCGTGCTTTTTCAGCACGGGCAGGATCGCCTGGAAAT
The DNA here is from genome assembly GCF_000967735.1 of Paracoccus sp. S4493. Lineage (NCBI taxonomy): Bacteria > Pseudomonadati > Pseudomonadota > Alphaproteobacteria > Rhodobacterales > Paracoccaceae > Paracoccus > Paracoccus sp. S4493. Next base: position 27,637 of record NZ_JXYF01000026.1, on the reverse strand, counting down.
ACCCCTCGGACGGCGGAATGACCCCGCCCGCGCCCTGCACGGGTTCCGCGAAAAAGCCCGCGATGGTGTCCGCGCCCTCGCGCTGGATCGTCTCGTCCAGCTCGCGCGCCAAGCGCTGCGTGAACGCCGCCTCGGTCTCCCCTTCCTCTCCGAAACGCCAGTAATGCGGGCAGGTCAGATGGATGAAGCCTGGCAGAGGCAGGCCGAACACCTCGTTATAGGGCTTGCCGGTCATGCTGGCCGACACGGCGGTCACGCCGTGATAGGCGTTCCAGCGCGTCAGGATCTTGCGCTTTTGCGGATTGCCCTCGCTGGCATGCATGAACCACAGCATCTTGACCATGGTGTCGTTCGCCTCGGAGCCCGAGTTCGTGTAGAACACCTTGCCGCGCGAAAACGGCGACACCTCGACCAGCTTCTCGGACAGCATCACGGTCTGGTCGGACATCCGCCCGAAGAACGCGTGATAGCCCGGAAAGCGATCGTACTGATCCTTGGCGGCCTGGGCCAGGCCCTTGTGGTCAAAGCCCGCGACCATGTTCCACAGGCCCGAATTGGCGTCCAGATAGCGATTGCCGTTCACGTCGACGACATAGGGGCCCTCGCCATGGGTCAGGACGACGGCGCCGCGCTTGTGGACGCTTGGCAGGTCGGTGAAGCCGTACAGCGAGTATTCGTCGGCGCGTGCTTCCCAGCTTTGCGGGGTGGTCATGGTCGGTCTCCTTGCCGGATCTTGGGGGCAGGCTAGCCGGGCGCCGGGCGGCGTTCAATGGGGGACGCTTGTGCAGATCGTGCAACCGGGGCACAGTTCGCCCGAACCGCCGGAGGAGTTCCCATGAGACACCTGATGCTGGCCGCTGCCGCCACCCTGGCCTGCGCCGCCCCCGCCCTGTCCGAAAACCGCATCGACCTGATCCGCCCCGACGCGCCGGAGCTGGCCGCGCGCGGCGCGCATCCGGTCGGCGTGCGCGCCGCCAGCTTCACCGACCCGGACCGCATCGACGTGATCGCGACCACCGCCACGGGCACGCCCCCCACCGCGGAACGCACCCTGCAGGCAGAGATCTGGTATCCTGCGGCCGACGGCACCGAACCCGGCACCACCTATGACACGATCCTGCGCGATGGTGTCACGCCCACCACCCTAACTGGCAGCGCCGCCCGCGACGCAGCGCCGGCCGAGGGGTCGTTCCCGCTGGTCATCCTGTCGCACGGCTATCCCGGCAACCGCTATCTGATGAGCCACCTGGCCGAGAACTTGGCCTCCAAGGGATACGTCGTGGTCGCCGCAGACCATCCCGACAGCACGTACGACGACATGGGGGCGTTTGCCTCGACCCTGGTGAACCGGGCGGTGGACCAGCGGTTCCTGCTGGACAGCATGGCCGGGCTGGAGGACGAGATCGGCGCGATCACCGATGCCGACACGGCGGCCGTCGTGGGCTATTCCATGGGCGGATACGGCGCGATGATCTTTGGCGGCGCGGGCCTGTCGCAGACCGCCATCGACCGGACCGAGCCCGAACGCTTCATCCCGCCGCAGAAGCTGCTGTCCCGGCTGGCCGCGGGCAGCGAGGATCACGCCGCCCTGGTCGATCCGCGCGTCAAGGCCATCGTGGCCATCGCCCCCTGGGGCCGCCAGCACGAGTTCTGGGACGCGGACGGGCTGGCCGGCATGACCAAGCCGCTGCTGCTGGTCGCGGGCAGCGATGACGACGTGTCGATCTATGACGCGATCCGGCAGATCTTCGACCAGACGACCGCGGCGACACGGCACCTTCTGACCTTCGATCATGCCAACCACAACGCCGCTGCCCCGATCCCCGCCCCGGTCGAGGCCTGGGCCTTCTCGGAATCCCTGGGCCGCGCGCCCTTCGACCATTACGCCGATCCGGTCTGGGACAGCGTGCGAATGAACAACGTCCTGCAGCATTTCACCACGGCCTTCCTGGACCAGCACCTGAAGGGCGAGGATCGCGGCGCCTTCCTGGACCTGGTGCCCGATGCCGAGGACGGGGTCTGGTCGGTCGATGACGCGGGCACGCCAGATGCGACCCACAGCTATTGGCCGGGCTTTCCCGAGCGCAGCGCCAAGGGGCTGATGTTCGAAACCAAGAACGCCGGTCAGTAGGCCGTCAGGGGCGGCGCAGGCCGATCTGGTCCAGCGCCGCCTCCAGCGCCGTCATCGGGCGACGCTCGGCTACCAGCGCGTCGAACCGCGCGCGCAGGGCGGCCTTTTCGGCGCCCTTGCAGTCGTTCCAGGGCCGCCCCTGCAGCGCCATGTGCAGCACGTAATATCCGATGAAATGCGGACGCTCTCCGGCGTCCATCAAGGCGCGATAGGCCGCGTCCGCCCCCATCGCCCGCAGCGCCGCCGCGTCCGGCACGCCGGCCGCGATCAGCGCCTGCGCGGTGGCGGGGCCGATGTTGCGGATGGTGGTCAGGTCGCTCTCCATCCCGTGCCTTTCCAAAAGCCTGCATTTCCTGTATCGCTGCGCGACCTTCAGGAACAGGCATGACATGACCGCCCATAACCCGGCCGCGAAGAAACTGTTCATCAAGACCTACGGGTGCCAGATGAACGTCTATGACAGCCAGCGCATGGCCGAGGCGATGGGCGCCGAGGGCTATGTCCTGACCGAGGATCAGTCGGACGCCGACATGGTCCTGCTGAACACCTGCCACATCCGCGAGAAGGCGGCCGAGAAGCTGTATAGCGACCTGGGCCGGCTGAAGCCCCTGAAGGCCGCGCGCCCCGACCTGAAGGTCGGTGTCGCGGGCTGCGTGGCCCAGGCCGAGGGGGCCGAGATCATCCGCCGGATGCCGCTGGTTGATCTGGTCGTCGGGCCGCAGACCTATCACCGCCTGCCCGCCATGGTGCGCGGCGAGGCGCCCGCCATCGACACCGATTTCCCCGAAGAAGACAAGTTCGACCACCTGCCCGCCCCCCGCGCAACGCGGCGCGCGCCCGCGGCCTTCCTGACCGTGCAGGAGGGCTGCGACAAGTTCTGCGCCTTCTGCGTGGTGCCCTATACCCGCGGCGCGGAGGTCAGCCGCCCCGCCGAACGCATCTTGGCCGAGGCCCGTGACCTGGTCGGACGCGGCGTGCGCGAGATCACCCTGCTGGGCCAGAACGTCAACGGCTGGCATGGGGGCCCGGGCGGTTTCGGCGCCCTGATCCGCGCCCTGGGCGAGATCGACGGGCTGCTGCGGATCCGCTATACCACCAGCCATCCCAACGACATGGCCGACGATCTGATCGAGGCGCATCGCGACGTGCCCCAGCTGATGCCCTATCTGCACCTGCCCGTGCAGTCGGGCAGCGACCGCATCCTCAAGGCGATGAACCGCAAGCACACCGCGGACCAGTACCTGCGCCTGATCGACCGCATCCGCGCGGCGCGTCCCGACATCCTGCTGACCAGCGACTTCATCGTCGGCTTTCCCGGAGAGACGGACCAGGATCACGCCGACACCCTGAGCCTGATCGAACAGGTGGGCTTCGGCATGGCCTACAGCTTCAAGTATTCGCCGCGTCCGGGCACCCCCGCCTATGACCGCCCCGAGGTCGACGCCGCCGTGGCCGACGCCCGCCTGCAGGAGTTGCAGGCCCTGCTGACCCGTCAGCAGCATGCGGTCCAGGACGGCATGATCGGTCGCACCGTCAACGTGCTGTTCGAGAAGGCGGGCCGCGAGGCGGGCCAGATGATCGGCAAGTCCGACTATCTGCATTCCGTCTTCGTCGACACCGACCGCGCCCAGGTCGGTGATCTGCGCCCCGTGCGCATCATCGGCAGCCAGCGCAACTCGCTGCACGGCGAACTGGTCGCATAGCCCGGCGACGGGGCGGCCCGTTCGGGTCTGTGACCGGGTCATCCGCCGGGTCCGGACCGGCCTGCCGCCACATGCGACATGCGGAACGGCCCCGGACCAAGGTCATGAACCAGGCGGCAGGTCTGTGCCCATGCCGCCACCGTCGTCGGAACGGCAGGATCCGTGATAAGGCGGCACTCCTGCATCGCTCCTTCATTGCTGCCAGCGCTGCGCCCCGCACCGCCCGCGACCAGGGCCGGCGCGCTACCAGGGCCAACGCGCGGCCGTGACCAGCGCCCTGATGGATCCCCGCGGCACGATTGACGGCGTCCCTTCGCTGCTGCGCATCGCGCGGGGTTTGATCAGGATCAAGGCGCCGCCCGCTCCGCACCGCTACGATGGCTTATCCGCAACAGGAGGCGATCATGGCCTACAAGACGATCCTGACAGTCCTCAGCCACCCGTCCCAGGTGCCGCAGCTGGACGATGCCGCGGCGCTTGCCGCGGCGCATGACGCGCATCTGGATATCCTCTGCCTGGGCATAGACCACAGCCAGGCCGGGTACTTCTTTCCCGGCGGCACGTCCTATGGATGGCAGGAGGCGATCGACAGCGCGCTGACCGATGCCAATGCGCTGGACCGCAAGGTGCGCGACCGCATAGCCGCGTCCCACGACCTGCGCTGGTCCTGCGAGGCCGCGGTGACCCAGTCCCTGGGCATCGCATCGCTGGTGGGCCTGCGGGCGCGGTTCTCGGACCTGGCGATCCTGGCAAGCCCCTATGCCAAGGGCCAGCCCGGCGACGCCGAACTGATCACCGAGGCCGCGCTGTTCGAGGGGGCCTGCCCCGTCCTGGTCCTGCCGCAGGGCTGCGAGCCGGTTGCCGCGCCGCGCCGCATCCTGGTCGCCTGGAACCAGTCCGCCGAGGCCCTGGCCGCCATCCGCCGCGCCCTGCCACTGCTGCGCGCCGCCGAGATGGTCGAGGTGACCTGCATCGATCCGCGCAGCAGCGGGCCGGAACGCTCCGATCCGGGGGGGGCGCTGACGCAGATGCTGACGCGGCACGGCGTCCATGCCCAGATCGCGGTGCTGGCCCGCACCGCCCCCCGCATCAGCGACGAGATCAACCGCCGCGCGATAGAGGTCGATGCCGACATGGTGGTGATGGGCGCCTATGGCCATTCCCGCCTGCGCGAGGCGATCCTGGGCGGTGCGACGCGCAACATGCTGGAACAGGCGCGCGTGCCGGTCTTCCTGGCGCGTTGAAGGCGTACGCCGGCTTGCGGGGATGCGCGCAGGGGGGTGCGGGGGGACGGCCAGTCCCCCCGCCGTCGCGGGACGCAACTCAGACGCCCCGCCGGTTGCCCCACAACAGGACATGCAGCTGCGGCAGCAGACGGGGTCGGAACCAGCCGTCCGCCATCACCTTGTCGACCAGCCACAGCAGCCGGTCCGCGACATCCTGCGCCGCGACGGGCACGTCCGGGTCGACCTCCGGGTTCCCCGGCTGCAGGACCAAGTCCAGGTCCGGATACCGCCCCGCCCAATTGCGCGCCCAGGCATAATCGGCATCGTCGAAGACGACGATCTTCAGCACCGTCCGCGTGCCCTGCGCCGCCGCCAGACAGGCCTCGAAGGCTGCCGGGTCGGGCGTCTCGCCGCTGGAGGGCGGCTTGGGGCTCAGCACCAGCAGCGTCAGGTCCGCGAACCAGTCGCGCGCCACCGATCCCTGCGTCTCCAGCGCGAAGCCGTAGCCCTCGGCCCGGCCCGTCGCGATCAGCGGCCCAAAGTCCTGGATGGCCGGATTGCCGCCGGAAATGGACACCGTCAGCGGCCGCCCGCCCGACAGCGCGCGCACCTGCGCCCAGACCTCGGCGGTCTGCATCGCGGCCCAAGTGTCGCGAAAGGCGCTGTCCACCGCATGCATCGAATCGCACCACGAACAGCGGTAATCGCACCCCCCTGCCCGGACAAAGACCGTGGGCTGTCCAATCAGGGCGCCCTCCCCCTGGATGGTGGGGCCAAAGATTTCCGCGATGCGCAGGGGTTTCATGGCCGGTACTCGGCCCAGGTCTTGGGCGTCTCGCTGACCTTGACGGCGCTGGTCTCGGGCCAGCGTGCCCGGCACCAGTCGAAGAAATGCCGCGCCAGGTTCTCGGCGGTCGAGGGCACGTCCAGCACGTCGTTTAGGTGCCGGTGGTCGAACGTCCCGTCGACATAGGCCTTCAGCGGCGCCAATTCGTGGTAATCGCGCACGAAGCCGTCGGCATTCAGATCCGGCGCCGCCAATTCGACCACGACGATATAGTTGTGCCCGTGCAGCCGCGCGCATTGATGGTCGGGCGCCAGATGGTCCAGGCGGTGCGACGCGCTGAAATGGAACTCCTTGCTGATGCGGAACATCACGCGCCCCCCGCGGCATGGGCGGCCACCGCCGCCTGCCAGAAATCGGCATCGTCGTATTCGGTCGGATCGGCCACGCCCGCCAGGTGGAACGCCTCGCGCCGCTCCACGCAGGTGCCGCAGCGTCCGCAATGGCGCGCCCCGCCCTTGTAGCAGGACCAGGTCTGCGCAAAGGGCGTGCCCGCGGCCGCGCCCGCGGTCACGATGTCGGCCTTGGTGCGGTGAACGAAGGGCACGTCCAGCGCGACATCGGCATACCCCTCCAACGCCGCACGCTGCATGGCGGCGAAGGCGTCCGTGAAACCGGGCCGGCAATCGGGATAGATGAAGTGATCGCCCCCGTGGACCGCGGCTGCCACCGCCGCATCGCCATTGGCGGCAGCGATGCCGAAGGCCACGGTCAGCATGATCGCGTTGCGGTTGGGAACCACCGTCACGCGCATCGTCTCTTCGGCGTAATGGCCGTCGGGCACGGCCAGATCGTCGGTCAGCGCCGATCCCGACAGCGCCGCGCCCAGGCCCGACAGGTCGACCAGGTGGAACGGCACGCCCAGCCGCAGGGCGCAGGCGCGGGCAAATTCCAGCTCCTTGCGATGGCGCTGGCCGTAATCAAAGCTGACGATGCGCGACAGGCGCCCCTGGGACGCAAGGACATGGGCAAGCGAGACGGAATCCAGCCCGCCCGAGCAGACAAGTACAGTGTGCATGTTTGAACCCTTGTTTTTGTGACCCGGGTAGGCTGCGACCGGGAAGCTGCCGCTTAGCAGAGCGAACACATGATGAAAAGCACCGCCCTCAGGCGGTCGCCCCGTCGTCGCCCGTCCCGCCCGATTCGGCGATCAGGCGGGCGTAATCCGTCAGGGTGACGCCGCGCTTTCCCACGATCTCGATGATGCCGTCGCGGCGCAGGGCGGTCATCTGGCGGCTGACCGTCTCGATGGTCAGGCCCAGATAGGCGGCCATCGCCTCGCGCGTCAAAGGCAACTCCAGCACGATGCGGCCCGCCGGGCGGCGCTTCTGCGAGGCCGCCTGCCGCCGCGCGATGATGGCGATGAACGAGGCGATCTTCTCACGTGCCGTCTTGCGACCCAGAAGCAGCATCCATTCGCGCGCCGCGTCCAGCTCGTCCAGGGTCATCTCCAGCAGGCGGTGTGCCAGATGCGGGATGCGCTGCATCAGCTGGTCGAACGGCCCGCGCCGGAAACAGCACAGCACCACCCCCGTCGCGGCGGTGGCGTTGTACGCGGCCGTGTCGCGCCCCGGCCGGCCCAGGAAATCGCTGGGCAGCAGCAGGCCCACCATCTGGGCGCGCCCGTCCTCCAGCGTCCGGGTCAGCGTCGCCACCCCGCTGACGACCGAGGCCACGAAATCCATCCGGTCGCCTTCCCAGACGATCGGCTGGCCGGCCTCGAAGCTGCGATAGAACTTCATCCGTTCCAGCAGGGCCAGCTCGTCGCCCTCGCATTGCGCACAGACGGCGCGATAGCGGATGGGGCAGTCGCCGCAGCGCGCACCGCCTTGCAGGGGGCTTGACGGTTGGACCTGGGTCGGAACGGGGGCGCGCATGGTGATCCTAGGATAGGCCCATGGGGTGCGCGGCGCAACGACAGGCGAACCGAATCGTTCGCCTGTCACGAAGCGCCGGCCGGAGCGACGCTTGCGGTCAGTGCGCCTCGGCCCAGTTCATTCCCTGCCCCGCATCCACGACCAGGGGCACCGACAGCCGCACCGACGGTTCGGGCGCGGCCTCCATGATGGTCCGGGCGCGGGCGATCAGGTCGTCCACCGCATCCTCGCGCACCTCGAAGACCAGTTCGTCATGCACCTGCAGCAGCATCCGCGCGGGCAGGTCGCGGATCGCGTCGGGCATGCGGATCATCGCGCGGCGGATGATGTCGGCCGCAGCCCCCTGGATCGGCGCGTTGATCGCCGCGCGACGCGCGCCCCCGGCGGCAGGTCCCGAGGTGTTGATGCCCGGCGTGTTGATCCGCCGCCCGAACAGCGTGGTGACGTAACCGTCCTGCTTCGCGTCGGCGACGGTCTTGTCCATATAGGCGCGGATCTCGGGGAAGCGTTCGAAATAGGTGTCGATGAAGCTCTGCGCCTCGGCCCGCGGGATGCGCAGGTTCCTGGACAGCCCGAACCCCGAGATGCCGTAGATCACGCCGAAATTGATCGCCTTGGCCCGCCTGCGGATCATCGGGTCCATCCCCTCGACGGGGACGCCGAACATCTGGCTGGCGGTCATGGCGTGGATGTCGATCCCCTCGCGGAAGGCTTGCTTCAGCGCCGGGATGTCGGCCACATGCGCCAGGATCCGCAGCTCGATCTGGCTGTAGTCCAGCGCGACCAGCCTGAACCCCTCGGGCGCGATGAAGGCCTGGCGGATGCGGCGGCCCTCCTCGGTCCGGATCGGGATGTTCTGCAGGTTCGGCTCTGTCGAGGACAGCCGGCCCGTCTGCGCCCCGGTGATCGAATAGCTGGTATGGACCCGCCCCGTCTCGGCATTCACATAGGTGGGCAGCGCGTCGGTATAGGTCGATTTCAGCTTGCTGATCTGGCGCCAGTCCAGCACCCGCGCGGGCAGATCGTGGCCTTCGGCGGCCAGATCCTCCAGCACGTCGGCGCTGGTGGAAAACGCCCCGGTCTTGCCCTGCTTGCCGCCGCTCAGTCCCATCTTGTCGAACAGGATCTCGCCCAGCTGCTTGGGGCTGCCGATGTTGAAGCTCTGCCCCGCCAGCCCGTGGATCTCATCCTCCAGCCCGGCCATCTTCTGCGCGAAGGCGTTCGACATGCGCTTCAGCACATCCGTGTCGATGCGGATGCCCGCCATCTCCATCTGGGCCAGGACCGGGATCATCGGCCGTTCCAGCGTGTGATAGACGGTCGAGACCTTCTCCACCGGCAGCATCGGCGCGAAATGCTGGAACAGGCGCAGCGTCACGTCGGCATCCTCCGCCGCATAGGGCGCGGCCTTGTCGATGGCGACCTGGCCGAAATGGATCTGGCTCTTGCCCGAACCGATCAGCTCCTTGATGGGGATGCACTTGTGGCCCAGATAGCGTTCGGCCAGCTCGTCCATGCCGTGATTGTGCGTGCCCGCGTTCAGCGCATAGGACATCAGCATCGTGTCGGATATCGGGGCCATCCGGACCCCGTGGCGGGCCAGCATCTTCCAGTCGTATTTCAGGTTCTGCCCGATCTTCAGGATCGCGGCATCCTCCAGCACCGGCTTCAGCGCGGCCAGGACGGCGGCCGGGTCCAGCTGCCCCGCCACCCGCGCGGACTGGCCGAACAGATCGTCGCCCCCCGCGACATGGCCCAGGGGGATGTAACACGCCCGCCCCGGCGCGACCGCCAGGCTGATGCCGACCAGATCGGCCTGCATCTCGTCCAGGCTCGTGGTTTCCGTGTCGATTGCGACCTGCCCCGCCTCGCGGATCGCGGCGATCCAGGCGTCCAGCGCCTCGGGCGTGGTCACGGTCTCATAGAGGCCCATGTCGATGGCGGGTTGATCGGGGGCCGCGGGCGCCTCGCTGGCGGGGGCCGCCTGCACGGCCGGGGCCTCGGCGCCCAGGGATTCCGCCACGCGGTTCGTCAGCGTGCGGAACTCCATCTCGGACAGGAAGGCCAGCAGGCGGTCGGCATCGGGGGCCTTCACCTCAAGGGACTCCAGCGTCACGTCCAGCGGCGTGTCGCAATCCAGCTGCACCAGACGCTTGCTGACGCGGATCTGGTCTGCATGCTCGATCAGGGTTTGGCGGCGCTTGGGCTGCTTGATCTCCTCGGCGCGCGACAGCAGCGTCTCCAGATCGCCGTATTCCTGGATCAAGAGGGCCGCGGTCTTGATGCCGATGCCCGGCGCGCCCGGCACGTTGTCGACGGCGTCGCCCGCCAGCGCCTGCACGTCCACGACGCGGTCGGGACCGACGCCGAACTTCTCGAAGACCTCGTCGGGGCCGATCAGCTTGTTCTTGATCGGGTCCAGCATGTCGACGCCATCGCCGATCAGCTGCATCAGGTCCTTGTCGCTGCTGATGATCGTGGCCGTGCCGCCGGCATTGCGCGCCGCGCAGGCCATGGCCGCGATGATGTCGTCGGCCTCATAGCCCTCGGTCTCGATGCAGGCGATGTTGAAGGCGCGGGTCGCGTCGCGGGTCAGCGGGAATTGCGGGCGCAGGTCCTCGGGCGGTTCGGGGCGCTGCGCCTTGTAGGCGGGATAGATCTCGTTGCGGAAGGTCTTGGAGGAATGATCGAAGATCACCGCCGCATGGGTCGGCGCGGTATGCCCGTCATCGGTCTGCACATAGCGCCACAGCATGTTGCAGAACCCCGCGACCGCGCCCACCGGCAGCCCGTCCGACTTGCGCGTCAGGGGCGGCAGCGCGTGATAGGCGCGGAAGATGAAGGCCGATCCGTCGATCAGATGCAGATGACAGCCCTTGCCGAAACGCTCGCCCATGATCACCTATCCTTGCTGGTCAGGGCCGCCTTGTGCCACGACCGGGACCGATCTTCCAGCGCGATGCCCCCAGGAAACCGTCATGCCCAAGATGCGCCGCAAATCCGACCTGCCGACCAAGATCTGCGCGGCCTGCGGCCTGCCCTTCGCGTGGCGCAAGAAATGGGAACGCGATTGGGACAATGTCCGCTACTGCTCGGACCGCTGCCGGGGCAAGGGCAAGACCCGCGGGGACGCGCCGGGCGGCAAGGCCGCCCCGGTTTGACGGCCCCCTCGATGGGGGGCGGCAAACCGACGCGGGTCGGGACGATCCCAGGCGGGTCAGTGGTCGTCGTGGGCGTGATCGCGGTCGATCACGAAGCGCTTGTCGCAATAACCGCAATCGACAAACCCCATGTCCGGGCTGATCGCCAGCCAGACGCGCGGATGGCCAAGGCCTGCCGCATCATCGCCGTCGCAGCTGACGCGCCAGCGGGTCACCACCTCGGTCACGGGGGCGGGGCGGGTCGTGGCCTCTGGCCCGGTTTCGGTCGACAGGGGGGTCTCGGGCGTCACGTGCTGCGTCATGGCTGGCCTTCTTGTGGCGGCGTGCATCATCTGGTCTAACCCCATTAGCGCAGCGCCGCCTGCCTTCGCAAGCTCTGCAAGGATCATCCCATGCCCGACGCCATCCAGATCACCGGTCTTCGCAAGACCTATGCCGCCCAAGGCAACGCCCCGGCCAAGGACGCGCTCAAGGGTGTCGACCTGACCATCCGCGCCGGCAGCATCTTCGGCCTTCTGGGCCCCAACGGCGCGGGCAAGTCGACGATGATCAACATCCTGGCGGGGCTGGTGAACAAGACCGCCGGAAAGGTTTCCATCTGGGGGTTCGACCAGGACGTGAACCCGCGCCAGTCGCGCGCCGCCATCGGGGTCATGCCCCAGGAACTGAACATGGACCCGTTCTTTTCCCCCCGCGCCAGCCTGGAGGTCCAGGCGGGCCTTTACGGCGTGCCGAAATCCGAACGCTGGACCGATGAGCTGCTTGCCCTGGTCGGGCTGACCGACCAGGCCAACGCCTATGCCAGGAACCTGTCGGGCGGCATGAAGCGGCGGCTGCTGCTGGCCAAGGCGCTGGTCCATCGCCCGCACATCCTGGTCCTGGACGAACCCACCGCGGGCGTCGACATCACCCTGCGCGAGATGCTGTGGAAGAATGTCCGCCGCCTGAACGAACAGGGCATGACCATCATCCTGACCACCCATTACCTGGAGGAGGCCGAACAGATGTGCGACGAGATCGCCATCATCAACCACGGCCAGGTGGTGGTGCGTCAATCGACCCAGGACCTGCTGTCGCGCACTGACGGCAAGACGCTGGTGCTGGACACGGGCGGCGCGGTCCCGCACCCGCCCCTGCCCGCGGGCGCGCGCCCAGAGACGCGGCCCGACGGGCGGCTGGCGATCACCTATCCTCCGTCGCGGCTGCGCGCCGACCAGATCCTGGACGCGGTGCGCGCCGCGGGCGTGCCCATCCTGGACGTCGCTGCCGAACAGCCCGACCTGGAGGACGTCTTCGTCGAACTGACCCGCGACTAGATCAGCCGCGCGCCCCGATCATCGGCCCCATGATCGACCCGCCCATGATGTGCAGGTGGAAATGGGGCACCTCCTGCACGCCGTCATGGCCTGCATTGGTGATGGCGCGGAACCCGTTGCCCCGATCCAGGCCCACCCCCTCCAGCGCGCAGACCTGGGCGCACAGCCGCATGAAGCCCGCGATCTCGGCCTCGGACGCGTTGGCCGCGAAATCGTCGAAGGCGACATAGCGGCCCTTGGGGATCACCAGGACATGGCTGGGCGCCTTGGGCGCGATGTCACGGAACGCCAGGGCGTGATCATTCTCGGCCACGGTGTCGTTGGGGATCTCTCCGCGCAGGATGCGGGCAAAGATGTTGCTGTCGTCATAGGCCATGAATGTCTTCCTTCAGTCGGCAAAAAGATGCGGCGTCTCCGCCAGGGCGCGGGCCTGCGGCTCGGGCACCCCAAGGAACGCGGCCAGCGCCGCGGCGTTGCGATCGGGCCCCGCGGATTCCGAAATGGTCGCCAGATGGCGGAACCCCGCCTCCCTAAGGCGGTCCGCCTCGTGCTGCAGGTCGTTGCGCACGATGGGCAGCAGGCGGTGGACGATGTCGGACGGGGCGTCCGGGCTGACCAGGCCGACCCTGCCCATATGACCGCGGACGTAATCGTCGTCGAACCGGCTGTCCACGAACAGCACCCGCGTCTGCGCCCGGTCGGCGTCGAAATCGGCGATCAGGCTGACCGCCGACGGATCGACGCAGAACACCAGCCGGTCGCTGCCGAACTGCTCGAACATCAGCTTGACCAGCGCGCGGCGGTGACGCTCGCGCTTGTCCACGGTCGATGCCACGCCGCCCATGTCCGGCAGGTGCGCGTCCTGTTCGTTGAACACGTAATCGACCGCAGGAATGTCCGTAGCGGCGCGGATGGCCGCCGTCAGCCGCTTGGCGACGTGCCATTTCTTGGCCACCACGATCTGGACCACGCGTTCGGCGCCCAGACTGCCGTCCGTCTCCCAGAACCGCGGGGCAAAGCGGCGCCCGATGCGCCCGCGGCCGGTCAGAAAGCTGAACAGCCGCCGCCCCTCGGCCGAGATGGTGAAATCCTGCCCCGTGGCCTGCCACAGCGCGCCAAGCCGGGCGCGCAGTTCCTGCGCCTCGGGGCTTATCTTGCGGGCGAACAGGTAGTCCTGGCGCAGCAGCAGGTCGTAATGGTCGTTGTGGAAATTGATCGGCATCCCGTAATCGCTGAAGATCAGGAAGGTCAGCGTGCGGGTGCGGATCTGCTGGCGCGGCACGACATGGGCCACCAGGGTCTGAAAGAACGTCTCGTCCGGGATCCAGGTGGTGCTGAAGAAGCGCACGATCTCGGGGCGCGCGCGGATCAGATCCAGGATCGCCTCGACCGTCTGGCGGCGCAGGCACCACCATTGCGACCCGATCATCACCTGCAGGTCGTCGGGCACCCGCCGCGTCAGCCCAAGCCGTTGCTGCAGCTGCAGGCTGGCATAGAACAGCGCCTTGTGGCTGCGTTCGTTGAACCAGTGGCGATAGATCAGCCGCTCCTTGCGCAGGCCGGTCTTGATCCAGTCGCTGTTGAAGAAGTCAAAGCTTTCGATGTAGTCGCAATCTTCGGCATCCAGATAATTGTACGCGAATTCCGCCGACTTGATCGGCATGCAGTCGCCCGACAGCATGTAGAAATGCGTGGCCTGCGGAAACGCCGTCTCGGCCGCGCGCAGAGCCTCCAGGGTGGCGGCGACCAGCGACCATTCCCCCCATCCGCATCTGCGCCGACGCGCCGCAAAGGTCACGCGGGGATGGTCGTCCAGCGCATCGCGGATCTGCTGGAACATCGCCCGCGGGGCACGCTTGTCGAAATGGATCGACACGTAATCCCCCGTCGCCGTCAGACGCCGCGCCTGATCGATCACACCCTGCGGGTCCTTGTGCATCAGCAGGATGAAGGCGATGCGTGCCATGCGCTGGACGGTCCCCCGGGGCCAAATAGGTGCAGTTTGACGTAAGGCGTTGAATATGTCTGCGGGTTTTGGTTTGAATGTGTAACCTTTTTTGTCGGTGGGACAAGCAGGACGGCCCGACGCCAGGGCCTCTGACCCGTTGATCGCAAGCGAAGTGGATGTCACGATGGGTTTCCCCGGTGTCTGGATGACGGAAAGCGAAAGCCTGATCTATCGGGTGGTGCCGAAATGCGCCTGCTCGACGATCGGCCAGATCATGTTCCATTCCGACCACGGCCGCTTCTTCGACGGGGACATCCACGATTCGACCGACGGGCTGCACAAATGGGCCCAGGACCACAGCCACGATCCGATCGAACGCGCGGTCCGGGCGCGTTCGGGCGTGACCTTCACCTGCGTGCGCAACCCCTATGCCCGGCTGCTGTCGTCGTTCTTCGACAAGATCGCGGGCATCCAGCGCAACGGCCGCCGCTATCGCGGCAACCTGGTCCCGCAGCTGGTGCAACGTTACGGCATCGACGTGGGCAGCCCCGACAACGGCTTCGAATTCGACCAGATCGCCAGCTTTCGCCGCTTTCTGCTGTTCGCGCGCGACACCGTCCGGTTCCGCAAGCCGATGGAGCCAGACATCCACTGGTCGGCCATGTCGGGCCACATCTCGACCTTCATCGTGAACGGCGGGCGCTACGACCAGATCTTCTTCACCGAGGCATTCAACGAGGGCATGGCCAAGGTGCTGGCCGCCGCCGACACCAAGGTCGCGATCGACCTGGACCAGGTGCCCCGGTTCAACGAATCCGAAGGCCACGGCCCCAAGCGCGCGCACAAGGTCAGCGATTATTTCGACGACCTGTCGCGGCACCTGATCTGGGAGATCTACAAGGACGACTTCCGGCTGTTCCGCTACGACTTCGACGATCCGGACAACAAGATGCCCCTGGGCGAGGTCGACCTGGACGAGGTGCACGCCAAGCTCGGCCGCTGATCCCCCACCCGGCCATGAAAAGCGGCGCCTCCCTTTCGGGGGCGCCGCAAATCCTGCCGCACCGGGGCGCGGCCAAAAGCGTGGATCAGACCGCGCCCTTGATGAAGGTCACCGCGTCGCCGACGGTCTGGATGGTTTCGGCGGCATCGTCGGGGATCTCGATCCCGAACTCTTCCTCGAACGCCATGACCAGCTCGACGGTGTCGAGGCTGTCGGCACCCAGGTCGTCGATGAACGAAGCGGATTCGACCACCTTGTCCTCGTCGACACCCAGATGCTCGACCACGATCTTCTTCACGCGATCAGCGATATCGCTCATGTCATATCCTCATTCTCGCGGGCATCCGCCCAAGTTTTGCACGGACACGCGGTCCGGTTCAGCACAGGGCGGTTCCCCTGCTGCTAAAGGCGGGGATATAGCACCCATGAACCCTCATGCAACCGATTTCGCACGGTTTCGTGCGCGCAATCCCGGCCGCGGACGCCGGGTCAGACCATCGCCATGCCGCCATTGACGTGCAGCGTGGCCCCGGTGACATAGCTGGCCTCGGGGCTGGACAGGTACAGGACCGCGGCGGCGATCTCCTCGGCGCTGCCCATGCGGCCGGCGGGGATCTGGGTCAGGATCTTGCCCTTCTGGTCGTCGGTCAGCTTTTCGGTCATCGGCGTCTCGATGAAACCGGGCGCCACGCAGTTCACCGTGATCCCGCGGCTGGCGACCTCGTAGGCCAGCGATTTCGACATGCCGACCACGCCCGCCTTGGCGGCGGCATAGTTGCCCTGCCCCGGATTGCCCGTGGCCCCCACGACCGAGGTGATGTTGACGATCCGCCCCCACCGCGCCTTCATCATGCCGCGCAGCACCGCGCGCGACAGCTTGAAGGTGCTGGTCAGGTTCACGTCCAGCACCTGCGCCCATTCGTCGTCCGACATGCGCATGAACAGGTTGTCGCGCGTGATTCCGGCATTGTTGACTAGGATGTCGATCGACCCCATCGCCTCGGCCGCGGCCTTCGGCAGCGCCAGGACCGATTCCGCATCGCCCAGGTTCGCGGTCACGACATGCGCCCGCTCGCCCAGTCGGTCGGCCAGCGCGCGCAGCGGCGCCTCGCGCGTCCCGGACAGCGCCACCGTGGCCCCCGCCCCATGCAGCGCCTCGGCGATCGCGCCGCCGATCCCGCCCGACGCGCCCGTCACCAGCGCGGTCTTTCCCGTCAGATCGAACATCCCAAGCCTCTTCTTCTTTGTCCAAATACCCCCGGGGTCCGGGGCGGCGCCCCGGTCCGCCGGTCAGCCCTTCAGCGCCGCCACATCGGCAGGAGTGCCCACGTTGCGCACCGTCACGTCCTTGGCGATCCGCTTGATCATTCCCGACAGGGCCTTGCCCGCGCCGATCTCCCAGAACTCGGTGACGCCGCCCTCGGCCATCGTGGCGATCGACTCGCGCCAGCGCACGGTCCCGGTCACCTGCTCGACCAGCAGGCGGCGGATGGCGCCGGGCTCGGTCACGGCCTCGGCGCGCACGTTGGCGATCAAGGGCACAGCGGGGGGCTGGATGTCCACGCCCGCCAGCGCATCGGCCATGACCGCCGCGGCGGGCTGCATCAGCACCGAATGGAACGGCGCGGACACCGGCAGCATCAGCGCCCGCTTGGCGCCCGCGGCCTTCATCGCCTCGGCCGCGGCTTCGACCGCCCCCTTGTGCCCCGAGATCACGACCTGCGCAGGATCGTTGTCATTGGCGGCCTGCACGACCCCGTCGCCCCCGATCTCGCGGCAGATGCGGTCGACGGTCTCGAAGTCCAGGCCCAGGATCGCGGCCATCGCGCCGACGCCCACCGGCACGGCCTCCTGCATGGCCTGACCGCGCAGGCGCAGCAGATGCGCGGTGTCGGCCAGCGTCAGCGACCCGGCCGCGCACAGCGCCGAATACTCGCCCAGTGAATGGCCCGCGACGAAATCGGCATTCGCGATGGTCAGGCCCTCGGCCTCCATCGCGCGGAACGCCGCGATCGACGTGGCCATCAGCGCGGGCTGGGCGTTCTGCGTCAGGGTCAGCGTGTCGGCGTCCCCCTCCCAGATCAGCGCGGACAGGCTCTCGCCCAGGGCCTCGTCCACCTCGTCGAAGACGGCGCGCGCCGCCGGATAGGCCTCGGCCAGTTCGCGGCCCATGCCGATGGTCTGGGCGCCTTGCCCCGGAAACACGAATGCCCGCATGGCGGTCCCCCCTGTGATCATTGCGTTGCAGACGGGCATAGCCGTTGGCGGCGCAAAGAAAAAGGGGCCACCGGGGGCCCCTTTTCAAACGTCAGGGTCGGTGGACCCGATCAGCCGACCAGTTCCAGGCCCGAGAAGAAGAACGCGATCTCTTCCTTGGCGGTGTCGGCGGCGTCCGAACCGTGGACCGAGTTCTCGCCCATGGACAGCGCGAATTCCTTGCGGATGGTGCCCTCGTCGGCGTTGGCCGGGTTGGTGGCGCCCATCACTTCGCGGTTCTTGGCAATGGCGTTCTCGCCTTCCAGGACCTGCACGACGACCGGCTCGGAGGCCATGAACTCGACCAGCTCGCCATAGAAGGGACGGTCCTTGTGGACCTCGTAGAACTTGCCGGCCTGGGCGGGCGACAGGTGGATGCGCTTGGACGCGACGATGCGCAGGCCGGCCTCCTCGAACTTGGCGGCGATCTTGCCGGTCAGGTTGCGGCGGGTCGCGTCGGGCTTGATGATCGAGAGGGTGCGTTCGATGGCCATGGTCTTCACCTTGTCTGATGCGCGGGCCGGGCCCGCATGAAAGGAAATCCGCGCCCGGTTAGCAGGCTTGTCCGCCCCCGGCAAGGCGCGCGCGCAGGGCGGAACCCCCGGCCGCATCGGCGCCTTGTCCCGGTGCACCCTGCAGGAGACCCAATGACGCAGCTTTCCCCGGCCCCCGCGCCCACCCCGCCGACGGCCCGGCGATCCCTGACCACCGGCACCATCGTGGCCACGCTGGCGCTGGCCGTGCTGCTGGCGGCGGCCTGGTTCTGGTCGAACCTGCTGCTGATGTCCTTTGCGGCGATCCTGATCGCCATCGCGCTGCGCGCCGGCGCACGGGGGCTGAACCGGCTTCTGGGCCTGAACGTCAAGCTGGGCGTGCTGGTGGTGCTGCTGGGAGTGGTGGCGGTGCTGGCCCTGCTGGTGCGGCTGGCCGGACCGTCCGTCGGGGACCAGTTCGGTCAACTGGCCGACGCCCTGCCCGGCTCGTGGCAGGCCATCCAGGACTGGGCGTCATCGTGGCCCGTCGCCGACACCGTGATCCAGCGCGGAGAGGCCGCCGCCGGAGAGGACAACGCCATGCAGCTGGCGCAGCGCCTGCCCGACGTGTTCGGCATGGTCCTGGGCGGCCTGAATTCGGTCCTGGGCAGCCTGTCCTCGGCCTTCCTGCTGCTGATCCTGTCGCTCTACATCGCGATGGAGGCGGACCTGTATCGCGGCGGCGCCCTGCGCCTGGTGCCCCTGCCCCGCCGCGCGCGGGCGGCGCAGATCATGGACGAGCTGGGCGAACAGCTGGGCCGCTGGATGGCGGGCCAGGCGCTGGACATGGGCATCGTCGCGGTGCTGGCCGGGATCGGCCTTTACCTGCTGGACGTGCCGCTGGCCTTCATTCTGGCGGTGATCGCGGGCCTGACCAACATCGTGCCGATCATCGGGCCGTTCTTTTCGGGCGCGATCGCGGTGGTCGTGGCGGCGCCGCAGGGGCTGGATACGGCCATCTACGTCGCGCTGCTGTTCACCGTCATCCAGGTCTTCGAGGGCGAGGTGCTGATGCCGATGATCCAGAAATACGCGGTCCAGCTGCCCCCGGCCCTGACCGTGCTGGCCATCGTCGCGGTCGGTGCGCTGTTCGGGCTGGTCGCGGTGATCCTGGCCACGCCGCTGCTGATCGTGGTCATGCATCTTGTCCGCCGCATCTATGTCGAGGACGTGCTGGGCGACCGCATGGACTGAACCCCTGCCGCATCGCGCGGCAGGGCATGCAACTTTTACGTGCGCGGATGCACGCCCGGTCGTGATTTCGACACATGATCGGCCTATGCTGCGGGTGACATTGACCGGGGGTCACGCGATGCAACCGTTCTGCAAGGGCCGCTATCGTGCCCGCCTGGCCGAAACGCCGGGCGATCTGCGCGAATCACAGCGGCTGCGCTGGCTGGCCTTCGTCGCGCGCACGGGCCGGTCCGACGACGGACAGTCACTGGACGCGGACCACCTGGACGACGACTGCCGCCACATGCTGATCCACGACCTGCGGGACGACCGGCTGGTCTGCAGCTTCCGATTTCTGCCACTGGCCGACGGTTCCCAGATCGCGCGCAGCTATTCGGCGCAGTTCTATGATCTGGCGGCGCTTGGCCGATTCGACGGTCCGATGGTCGAGATGGGGCGGTTCTGCCTGCATCCCGACTGCCACGACCCGGACGTGATCCGCCTGGCCTGGGGCGCGCTGACCCGTTTCATCGAGGAGACCGGGATCGAGATGCTGTTCGGCTGTTCCAGCTTCAGCGGCCTTGACCCCGAGACCCATGCCGAGGCCTTTGCCATGCTCAAGGACCGCCACCTGGCGCCACGCCGCTGGTGGCCGCGCGTCAAGGCGCCGACCGTGTTCCGCTTTGCCCGCGCCCTGCGCCTGCGCCAGCCCGACCCCCGCCGCGCGGCAGAGACGATGCCGCCCTTGCTGCGCAGCTATCTGGCAATGGGGGGCTGGGTCAGCGACCATGCCGTCGTCGATCCGGCGCTGATGACCATGCATGTCTTCACCGGGGTCGAGATCCGCACCATCCCTCCCGCCCGCCGCCGCCTGCTGCACGCGCTGGCCCAGCAGCCCGCCTGACATCCGCCCCGAAAACGGGCACGCTGCCCAAACCGTGGGCACATGCGGGCGATCTGCCCTTGGCGGGTGCAGGATGGCCGGGGGCGGTGATTGACCTTGCCCGATGTCCGGCGCCCCTTGCCCCCATGTTCGACACCGGTGCCCCATCCATCCGCATGCAGCGCAGCCACGGGGCGGCGCATGTGGTCATGGAGCCGCGCGGCCTGATCGACCTGGCCCAGCGCGGGTCGGCCAAGGCGATGCTGCCCCGCATGACCGCGGGCCTGCCCGAGATCGTGTTCCTGAACACCGCGGGCGGGTTGGCATCGGGCGACGGGCTGTCCTTTGGCGTGGACCTGCGGGCGGGTACGCGCGCCCTGGCCACGACCCAGACCGCCGAACGCGCCTATCGCGCGACGGGCGCGCCTGCGCGGGCCTCGGTCGCAATAACGGTCGGCGCCGGCGGCTGGCTGGACTGGCTGCCGCAGGAGACGATCCTTTATGACGATGCGCGGCTGGAGCGGGACACGACCGTCGATCTGGCCCCCGGCGCGGGCTGCCTGCTGCTGGAGATGCTGGTCCTGGGCCGCCTGGCCATGGGCGAACGCCCAACGCGGCTGCATCTGCGCGACCGCCGCGTGGTGCGCCGCGCGGGTCGCGTGATCCACCACGATGCGCTGTCGCTGGACGACGACGCGCTTGCGCGGCTGGCGAACCCGGCCATGACCGCGGGTGCCCCGGCGCTGGCCACGCTGGCGATGATCGCGGATGACGCGCCCGACCGGCTGGCCGCCGCCCGCGCCGTTCTGGACGAGCCCGGCGTGACGGCCGCCGCCAGCGCGCCCCCCGGCCGTCTGGTCATCCGCCTGCTGGCCACCGATGGCTGGCCCCTGCGGCGGCAGATCAACCGAGTGCTGCGCGCCTTGCGCCCCGATCCCCTTCCCCGCATCTGGCAGGTCTGACGATGAACCTTTCCCCCCGCGAACGCGAGAAACTGCTGGTCTCGGTGGCCGCCATGGTGGCGCGCGGCCGCCTGTCGCGTGGCGTCAAGCTGAACCACCCGGAGGCGATCGCCCTGATCACCGATTACGTGGTCGAGGGCGCGCGTGACGGCCGCACGGTAGCCGACCTGATGCAGGCGGGCGCGCATGTGATCACCGCCGATCAGTGCATGCCCGGCATCCCCGCCATGATCGAATCCGTCCAGGTCGAGGCGACCTTTCCCGACGGGACCAAGCTGGTCACCGTCCACCACCCCATCCGCGAGGCCGCAGAATGAACGCCCTGATGAAACGCCTGACGCTTGCCGCCACCCTGCTGCCCTCGTCCGCGCTGGCCCATCCCGGCCATGTCCACGATGAGGCGCAGTTCATGCACGGGCTGGTCCACCCCGTCGGCGGGGCCGATCATCTGCTGGCGATGGTGGCGCTTGGCCTTCTGGCGGCGCAGCTGGGCGGGCGCGCGGTCTGGGCGCTGCCCGTGACCTTCGTGGGCGCGATGCTGGCCGGGGGCGCGATGGGCGCGGGCGGCATGGGCTTGCCAGTGGTCGAGCCGATGATCCTGGCCTCTGTCGTGATCCTGGGCGTGCTGGTTGCGATGGCCGCGCGCCTGCCGATGGCGGCGCTGGTCCCGATGGTCGCGCTGTTTGGCGCGGCCCATGGCTGGGCGCATGGGGCTGAGGGTCCGGCGACCGGCCTGCCCCTCTATGCGGCGGGCTTTGCGCTGGCCACCATGGCGCTGCATCTGGGCGGCATCGCCTTTGGCCGCCTGTTGTCGCGGGGGCTGGAGCTGCGCGTGCTGGGTGGCGGCACCGCGCTGGCGGGCCTGGCGCTGACGGTGGCATGACATGATTCCGGGTGAGATCCTACCCGCCGAGGGCACTATCGCGCTGAACGACGGACGCGCGACGATCACGCTGATGATCGCCAATACCGGCGACCGGCCCATCCAGGTCGGCAGCCATTACCATTTCGCGGAAACCAACGCTGCGCTGGACTTTGACCGCGCGGCGGCGCGCGGCATGCGCCTGGCCATCCCCGCAGGCACCGCCGTTCGGTTCGAGCCGGGCCAGTCGCGTCAGGTCACGTTGGTGGGCTATGCGGGCGACCGCATCGTGCACGGCTTTCGCGGCCAGATCGGGGGTGCGCTGTGACGACGCTGTCCCGCGCCGATTACGCGGCGCTTTACGGTCCCACCACCGGCGACCGCATCCGCCTGGCCGATACCGAAATCATCATCGAGGTCGAGCGCGACCTGACCATCCCCGGAGAGGAGGTCAAGTTCGGCGGCGGCAAGGTCGTCCGCGACGGCATGGGCCAAAGCCAGATCACCCGCGCGGGCGGCGCGATGGACACGGTCATCACCGGCGTCGTGGTCTTTGATCACCAGGGCATCGTCAAGGCGGACGTGGGCATCCGCGACGGCATGATCGCGGGCATCGGCAAGGCCGGCAACCCCGACACGCAACCCGGCGTGACCCTGATCATCGGCCCCGGGACCGAGATCATCGCCGGAGAGGGACGCATCCTGACCCCCGGCGGCTTCGACTGCCACATCCACTACATCTGCCCGCAGCAGGTGGACCACGCGCTGCATTCGGGCGTCACGACGCTTCTGGGTGGCGGCACCGGGCCCGCGCATGGCACGCTGGCTACGACCTGCACGCCGGGCCCGTGGCACATCGCCCGCATGCTGGAGGCCTGCGCCGACCTGCCGGTCAACATCGGCATCGCGGGCAAGGGGAATGCGTCGATCGCGGCGCCGCTGGAGGAGCAAATCCGCGCGGGGGCCTGCGCGCTGAAGCTGCACGAGGATTGGGGCACCACGCCCAAGGCCATCGACACCTGCCTGAGCGTCGCCGACGCGATGGACGTGCAGGTGATGATCCACACCGACACGCTGAACGAATCGGGCTTTGTCGAGGACACGATGGCCGCCATCGGTGGGCGCACCATCCACGCCTATCACACCGAAGGCGCGGGCGGCGGGCATGCCCCCGACATCATCCGCATGGTCGGCATGGCGAACGTGCTGCCGTCATCGACCAACCCCACGCGCCCCTATACCGCCAACACGGTCGAGGAGCATCTGGACATGCTGATGGTGTGTCACCACCTGGACCGCCGCGTCCCTGAGGACGTGGCCTTTGCCGAATCCCGCATCCGCAAGGAGACCATCGCGGCCGAGGATATCCTGCACGATCTGGGCGCGTTTTCGGTAATCTCATCCGACAGCCAGGCGATGGGCCGGATCGGAGAGGTGATCATCCGCACCTGGCAGACCGCGTCCAAGATGCGCCAGCAGCGCGGACGCCTTCCTGACGAACAGGGCCAGAACGACAACATCCGCGCCCGGCGATACATCGCCAAATACACGATCAATCCGGCCATCGCGCATGGGGTCAGCGCCCATATCGGGTCGATCACCCCGGGCAAGCGCGCCGATCTGGTCCTGTGGTCGCCCGCCTTCTTTGCGGCCAAACCCGAGATGGTGCTGGTCGGCGGGCAGATCAGCGTGGCGCAGATGGGCGATCCGAACGGCTCGATCCCGGTGCAGCCGATCTTTTCGCGACCCATGTGGGGGCACAACCGCCGCGCTTCGGCGCTGTTCCTGTCGCGTGCCGGTCTGGAGGCCGGGGCCGGAGAGGCGCTGTCCAAGACCCTGATCGCGGTCGAGAACACCCGCGACATCGGCAAGCGCGACATGGCGATGAACGACGCCATGCCCGCAATCGAGGTCGATCCCGAGACCTACGAGGTCCGGGCCGATGGACAATTGTTAACCTGCGAGCCCGCGACGGAACTGCCGCTGGCACAGCGCTATTTCCTCTTCTGAGAGGGAGGACCCTACAATGATCGCAACCGCACATTCCATCATCCGCAACGCCCCCGCGCCCTTCGACGCAGAGGTCAGCCTGGACTATGAAGGCCGCCTGCTGCGCCGCAAGCGCCTGTCCTGCGAGGGGGGCGACTTCATGGTCGACCTGCCCGAGGTCACCAGCCTGGACGACGGCGACGCGTTCGAGCTGTCCGACGGCCGCCAGGTCGTCGTGCGCGCGGCGCCGGAACCGGTGCTGGTCATCCGCGGCAACCTGCCCCGGCTGGCCTGGCACATCGGCAACCGCCACACCCCCTGCCGGATCGAGGCCGACCGCCTGGTCATCCGCCAGGATCACGTGCTGGAGGCGATGCTGAAGCAGCTGGGCGCGGACATGTGCCGCAAGGACATGCCCTTCCGTCCCGAAGGCGGCGCCTATGGCCACGGCCGCACCTTCGGCCATGACCACGGCCCCGCAACGAACCACCCCCATGGCGCGGGCGAACACACGCATTCCCACGCCGAAAGCCACAGCCATGCGCATGCCGAAAGCCACAGCCACGCGCATGACCACGCCTGAGGCCGCCCGCCTGCAGCTGTCGCAACTGCTGTCGCCCGCCTTTCCGGTGGGCGGCTTTGCCTGGTCGCAGGGATTGGAATACGCAATGGACGCGGGCTGGGTAACGCGCGCGACGCTGCCGCAATGGCTGGCCGATTGGCTGGATCACGGCGCGGGCTGGTCCGATGCGGTGCTGCTGTCGCTGGCCCTGCGTCACGATGCCGACCACGCCGACCTGGACGACCTGGCCCGCGCGGCCTGCATGAGCAGCCAACGCCTGGCCGAGACCACTGAGCAGGGCGCGGCCTTCGCCGCCAACATGGCCGCGCTGACCGGGTCGCCGCAGCCGCCCGTGGCCCTGCCCGTCGCCATGGGCCGCACCTGCGCCGCCCTGCCCCTGCCTCCGGCAGAGATCATCGCGGCCTTCCTGCAGGCGCAGGCGGCGGCGCTGATCAGCGCGGCGGTGCGGTTCCTGCCCCTGGGCCCGGTCGAGGGACAGCGGATGCTGGCCGCGGTGCAGCCGCGCATCCTGGAACGCGCCGCCTGCGCCGTCACGGCCACGCCCGACGATCTGACCAGCGCCACCTGGGGCGCCGACATCGCCGCGATGGCCCACGAAACCATGACCACAAGGATCTTCCGCTCATGAGCTTGAATGGCCCTCTCCGCGTCGGCATCGGCGGTCCCGTCGGCGCCGGCAAGACGACGCTGACCGAACAGCTGGCCCGCGCGCTGGCGCCGCGCCTGTCGATGGCGGTGATCACCAACGACATCTATACCCGCGAGGATGCCGAGGCGCTGATGCGCGCCCAGGTCCTGCCTGTCGAACGCATCCGCGGCGTGGAAACCGGCGGCTGCCCCCACACCGCCATCCGCGAGGATGCCAGCATCAACCTGGCCGCCATCGCCGATCTGAACGCGGCCTTCCCGGATCTGGAGCTGATCCTGATCGAATCGGGTGGCGACAACCTGGCCGCGACCTTCAGCCCGGAACTGGCCGACCTGACGATCTATGTGATCGACACGGCCGCGGGGCAGGACATTCCCCGCAAGCGCGGCCCGGGCCTTGCGCGGTCCGACCTCTTGGTGGTGAACAAGACAGACCTGGCCCCGCATGTCGGCGTCGATGCCGCACTGCTGGAAAAGGATGCACATGAGGCACGGGGACCCCGTCCCGTGGTCATGGCCCAGCTGCGTCACGGCCGCGGCGTGCAGCAGATCGTCGATTTCCTGGTCGAACAGGGCGGCCTGACGCCGCGCGCGGCGTAACTTTGCCCGGCGGGCGGGCATTTGCCCCACCCACTGCCGAAGTCCGCGCCACTGCCTGCGCGGGGCGCGCAGGGACTGCTGAAATCCTGTCCAACTGCCCGATTTTCCCCTCTTTCTGCACATGCGAAGGCCGCGCGCCTTCCCAAGGACAACAGGGACACCGGCCGACGCGCCGGGGGGAAAAGGGTAACGATGACCAAGCTGACCAAGATCCTGATGCTGACCAGCGCCCTGACGCTGGCCCACGCCGCCCATGCGCAGGAGGGCGAGCCGATCAAGATCGGCGTGCTGCATTCGCTGTCGGGCACCATGGCGATCTCGGAGACCACGCTGAAGGACACGGTCCTGATGCTGGTCGAACAGCAGAACGCCAAGGGCGGCGTGCTGGGCCGCCCGCTGGAGGCGGTGGTCGTCGATCCGGCATCCGACTGGCCGCTGTTCGCGGAAAAGGCGCGCGAGTTGCTGACCGTCAGCGACGTGGACGCGATCTTCGGCTGCTGGACCTCGGTCAGCCGCAAGTCGGTCCTGCCGGTGATCGAGGAGCTGAACGGCCTTCTGTTCTATCCCGTCCAGTACGAGGGCGAGGAATCGTCCAAGAACGTGATCTATACCGGCGCCGCCCCGAACCAGCAGGCGATCCCCGCCGTCGACTACATGCGCGACGAGCTGGGCGTGGAAAGCTGGGCTCTGCTCGGCACCGACTATGTCTATCCGCGCACCACGAACAACATCCTGGATGCCTATCTGAAGGACAACGGCACCGCACCCGAGGACATCTTCGTCAACTACACCCCCTTCGGGCATTCCGACTGGTCCAAGATCGTGGCCGATGTCGTGGCGCTTGGCGCGGGCGGCAAGAAGGTCGGCGTCGTGTCCACCATCAACGGCGACGCGAACGTGGGCTTCTACAAGGAGTTGGCGGCGGCGGGCGTGTCGGCGGACGACATCCCGGTCATGGCGTTTTCCGTGGGCGAGGAGGAGCTGTCGGGCCTGGATACCGCCAACCTGGTCGGCCACCTGGCGGCCTGGAATTATTTCCAGACCGCCGAATCGGACGCGAACACCGCCTTCATCGAGGAGTGGAAGGCCTTCACCGGCGATGCGGACCGCGTGACCAACGACCCGATGGAGGCCACCGTCATCGGCTTCAACGCCTGGGTCGCTGCGGTCGAGGCTGCGGGCACCACCGACGTGGACCCGGTTCTTGACGCGATCGTCGGCGTCGAAGTGCCGAACCTGACCGGCGGCACGGCCACCGTCCTGCCCAACCACCACATCACCAAGCCCGTCCTGATCGGAGAGATCCGCGAGGACGGCCAGTTCGACATCGTCAGCCAGACCGACCCCGTGCCGGGCGATGCCTGGACCGACTTCCTGCCGGAATCGGCGGTGCTGGACGCCGACTGGCCGGGCAAGGACTGCGGCATGTTCAACACGGAAACGGACAGCTGCGTCCAGGTCCAGTCGAACTACTGACGTGACGGTCGGGCGGCCCCGCGCCGCCCGGCCCTTCGTGCGAAGGAAGCCCCCGTGATCCGCCATCGTCTTCTTGCCTGCGCGCTTGCGCTGATCCTGCCGGGGTCGGCCCAGGCCAACCCGGCCCTGCAGGCCGTCATCGACGCGAACCTGGACCAGATCGAACGCCCCTCGCGCCAGACGGTCGGGCCGCTGGTCGACCAGATCGCGGCGACCGGCCCCGAGGGGCTGGCGATGCTGCAGGCCTGGGCCGACCGCAGCCTGGGCCTGACGGAAACCGGCCAGGTTCTGATCATGGACGACGACACGGCCACGGACGCTGTGACCGGCGATGCGGTCGCGGGGGCCGATCCGCGCATGCTGCGCCCCAATTCCGGCGTGCGCGGCGTGATCGAGGCGGCGCTGGCCGCGGGCGCGCTGAGCGACCCCGACCCCGCGCGGCGGGCGGCCGCGCTGCAGTCGC